>NZ_JAPVZW010000009.1:0-89155 GCF_041432595.1 Streptococcus sp. 27098_8_86 | reverse complement strand
TCTTTTTGGGATTGAGATGAGAGTTATCATAGCATTGGTTAAAAATTTTCGGTGGTTTTATTGTCAATTCTCTGTAGATTTTCTCGTTCTAATCCCATATAGACAAGATTACAGAATCATGATCTATAAGTTGTCTAACTTGACTTTCTTGATGGGAATGATATAATAGTTGTAATAAAAAATATTACAACAGAAAAGAGGACTATTTATGACCTATGAATACAAGAGCCACATTTATTTAGCAGAGGCAGTTTTAAATGTAAAGGATTTGGCAAGTCAAACAGCCTTTTATCGGCAAATTATTGGTTTAGAAATCTTATCTCAAACTGAGACAGAGTCCATTCTAGGACTTGGTGGAAAAGCCTTGGTACACTTGATTCAAGCACAAGAGAGTGGAGAAGTAAGGGAACATTATGGCCTTTACCATCTGGCTATTCTCTTGCCGACACGCAAGGCTTTGGCGGATGTCTTGAAACACCTGACAGAATTACAGATTCCTCTTGTCGGCGGTGCAGACCACGGTTACAGTGAGGCCCTTTACTTGGAAGATTTGGAGGGAAATGGCATCGAGCTCTATCGAGATAAGCCAGTTTCCACATGGGATATTCGAGAAGATGGTCGCATTATTGGGGTGACAGAGGCCCTTGCGGCGCAGGATATCTATGAGTTGGGGGAAAGAGTAGAGCCCTTTATTCTAGCAGAAGGCACGAGAATGGGGCATATTCATCTTTCCGTCAAGGATAGTCGAAAGTCCAGCCAGTTTTATCAAAAAGTGTTAGGACTAGAGGATAAATTCAGTGTGCCTAGCGCTAGTTGGATTGCGGCTGGGGATTACCATCATCATTTAGCTGTCAACGAATGGGGAGGAAAAGGCCTAGCTACGCGTAAGCAAGGCTTGCCAGGCTTAGCCTATTATGTCATTGAAGTCGCACATAAAGAAGAACTGTTAACGATTGCCCAGAGAGCACAAGAAGTTGATGTACCAATCAAATGGCTGACATCGAGCCAGTTGGAAATCACAGACCCAGATGGAATTGTGACTCGTATTCGTTTAGCAAGATAAAACTAGGGATTTCTATCGAGTTATCAGTACGGCTAGTTTGCCTTTTGAAAAGTTTTTGGTAATAGAATCGCGTGAGCTGGATGGGCGAGAATTTTGACAAAGAAGCTGATTAGAGATATAATGAAGAAAAATCGAGCAAGGAAAAAGAAATGACAAACTCAAAGTATATTACTCGTTTGAAACGTTCAGAGGGCCAGTTGCGTGGAATTCAAAAAATGATTGAAGAAGATCGTGATTGTGCTGATATTGTGACGCAATTGACAGCAGTGAAATCTAGTGTGGAGCGCGTGATTGAGATGATCATTACCGAAAATCTTACTGAATGTATCAACCAGCCGCTAGATGATCCTGAAGCTCAAAAGGAACGCCTAGAAAAGGCCATCCGATACTTGATTAAACGGAAGTGAAGTAATTGTTTACTTTATCATAAAGACAAAAATGCCATCAGTAGGATAGTTTAATGTAAGTTTTAACGTTGAGAAAAAGAGGCTCTATTTTTAGGCCTCTTTTTATGATTATTTTGATAAAATAATTCGATCAGAAGGATCAAAGTCAGTATCATCTACTGTAATTTGATTTCCGTTAACAGTGTAGATTTGTACATCATCACCAATGATCATGCGTTGGTTTGCTGGATCAAAAGTAACTTGTTTAATTTTTTGGTCACCGTCAGATTCTAATTTTGTCCATGTTCCTGTTTTACCAGTAACAGTCAAAGTAATTTGATCATGGTCATCTTGTCCTTGATAGGTTCCATCGATGTTTTCAGGTTGAGCTACTGGAGCATTTTGAGCTGGAGCAGCTTGGTTGTTATTGTTATTGCTATTGTTAGTGTTTTGTTGGTTAGATTGCTGATTTTGGTTAGATTGTTGTGTTTGTTGAGCAGGTTGTTGATTTTGTTGTTGAGCTGCAGGGGCACAAGCTACTAATAAACTAACACTGGCTAATGTTGCAACAGAAAGTGCAATAGTTTTTGATTTCATAGTGAATTCCTTCCTTAATGCCAAAGTTTTTAATTTTATACTGAACGTACTTAACAAATGGCGTTCTATGTATTGTATCACTAAAAATATAGAAGTCAATTTATATGCTCAGTTATAGTTTATGAGGAGTTTGACTTGATTTTATCTAGAGCATTCTTACTCATACAAAAAGCAACGGCATATCTGTTGCTTTTTGTATGGGGTAATAGATTCTTGTAAAAGATTATTTATTCTACTTGACCGGGCCAAGCATTCATGCCACCTTCTACATTGGTAACGGTGAGGCCTTGGGCGCTGAGAAATTGGCAGGCAGAGGCAGAACGTACTCCTCCTTGACAGATGACATGGTATGTACGGTTAGGATTGAGTTCTTTGTAGCCCTGCTCTAAGGTACTTAACGGAAGATTTTTGGCACCTGGTGCATGTCCTGCTTGGAATTCATGTGCTTCACGGACATCGATAAGCTCTAGATTTTCATTTTGATATTTTCCATAAAAGTCAACCATGCTGATACTAGTTTCCATATTCTACTCCTTCTGGGTTAGCCATTTTGTATAGTGAGTAAGCGCCGTCAAGGTTTTGGACGGTAAATCCTGCTTGCTTGAGGATACGCTCTGCGATATAGCTGCGTAAACCACTGTGGCAGCTGACGATGTAGGCTTGGTTCTTGTCAAGTTCATCCAAGCGATCCCGTAGTTCGTTTAGGGGGATGTGTATAGTGTCTACCTTAAGTCGACCACTTTGAAGTTCGCTACTTGTCCGTACATCAAGGAATTTCTTTCCCTTAGCTAGTTCGTCTTCGAGCTGGTACCATTGAACATTGTCGCTGAGACCTTCGACAAGGTTTAAGGCTGCGTAGCCCAGCATATTGACGGGATCCTTGGCAGAACCAAATGGTGGCGCATAGGTAAACTCTAACTCTGGTAAGTCAAAGACGGTGAGATTTCCCTTGATAGCAGTTGCCAGGATATCGATGCGCTTGTCAACGCCTTTCTTACCAACTCCTTGGGCACCGTAGATTTTTCCAGTGTTTGGGTTAAAGAGGAGCTTCAAGGTCATATCAGTAGCGCCTGGATAATAACCAGCATGGTCTTTACCGCTGACATGAAGGGGCTTGTAAGGAAGTTGATTCATGCTAAGGATACGCTCGCTGAGCCCAGTCGAAGCAGCTGTCATATCAAAGGCACGAACGATAGCAGTGCCGATACTTCCCTTGTTTGTACGTTCTAGTCCTGCGATGACGTCTGCCACTTGGCGTCCCTGACGATTGGCAGGAGAAGCGAGAGAGATGAGGGCATCTTGGCCTGTGATTTCTTGCTTGACAATGATAGCGTCACCGACAGCATAAATATCTTTTTGACTGGTTTCGTAATGTTCATCGACTAGGATACCACCACGAAGTCCCAGTTCAATCCCCGCAGCTTTTGCCAGTCCGTTTTCAGGTTCAACACCGACAGAAAGGATGGTGAGGTCAGAAGTGATCTTTTGCCCGTTTTCGAGAACGATGATTTTTCCTTGGTCTTCAAATCGAATCGCAGACTGAGAAGTGATAACGCGAACACCGTTTTTAACCAATTCTGCTTGGACAAAGGCTGCCATTTCTTGATCTAATGGTGGCAAGACATGGGGTGCTTTCTCAACAATAGTAACTTGCAGGCCACGTTTTGCCAGATTTTCAGCCATTTCAAGCCCGATAAAGCCTGCACCAATAACGACAGCTTCTTTTGGATAATTGTCCAAGGCTGCCATAATTTCATCGAGATCGGGAACATTGCGGAGCGTGTAGGCATTCTTAGCTTCTGCCAAGCCTTCAATGGTAGGAACAAATGGTTTAGCTCCTGGGGAGAGGATCAACTTGTCGTAGCTTTCTGTGAATTCCTGTCCATTGTGTCGTACAGTCACAGTGTGCTCTGCTGGCGAAATGCTGATGACCTTATGGAAAGGACGAACATCCAGATTAAAGCGTGCTTTGAGACTTTCAGGAGTTTGGACCAATAAGCTATCACGGTTTGCAATTTCTCCTGAAACATAGTAAGGAAGTCCGCAGTTTGCAAAGGAAACAAAGGGACCTTTCTCAAAAATAGTGATTTCAGCGTCTTCCATGAGACGTCTGAGGCGGGTTGCTGCTGACATACCGCCTGCAACTCCTCCGACAATGATAATTTTCATTGACTTTCTCCTTTATATATCTAGATGACCTTACCTGTCCAAGCGCTCATACCGCCTCGGACATTGATGACATCATATCCTTTTTTCTTTAGCTTTTTAGCAGCCATCTTACTACGCATACCAGAATGACAAATGACATAAAGTGTTTCTTTTGTCGCTGGTGTATAAGATCCGATTTCGGATAGAGGGACATTCTTGGCATTTTTGATATGGCCTCTACGAAATTCCATCGGCGTCCGAACATCCAGTAGCTGAATTGGTTCCTTGAGTTTGGCTTCTAACTCGCTGGTAGAAATACTGTCAATTTTTGTAAATAAGTGAAACATAGGCACCTCCAAATATACCCTTATGGGGTATATTAAACCATGAAGTCAAGCTTTTGTCAAGCAAGTTGTTTTGACTTGGTAGCGATTGTATTGTTTTTCTTCTCGGTTCCTCAGATTCCTCCTTGACACTTTGTCAGCTTTTGATACAATAGTACAAAATTAGAGGAGGTGGGTTATGATTCAGAAACATGCGATTCCTATTTTAGAGTTTGATGACAATCCTCAGGCAGTCATCATGCCCAATCACGAGGGGCTGAATTTGCACTTGCCCAAGAAGTGTGTCTATGCTTTTTTAGGTGAGGATATAGACCGCTATGCGAGGGAAGTAGGGGCGGATTGTGTCGGCGAATTCGTTTCAGCCACCAAGACCTATCCAATCTATGTCGTGAACTACAAGGACGAGGAGATTTGTCTGGTTCAGGCACCTGTCGGCTCCGCTCCAGCGGCTCAGTTTATGGATTGGTTGATTGGCTATGGTGTGGAGCAGATTATCTCTACAGGTACCTGTGGTGTGCTGGCTGATATAGAAGAAAATGCCTTTTTAGTCCCTGTTCGTGCTCTGCGAGATGAAGGAGCCAGTTATCACTATGTGGCACCTTCTCGTTATATGGAAATTCAGCCAGAGGCTATTGCTGCTATTGAGCAAGTTTTGGATGCCAGAGGGATTTCTTATGAAGAAGTCATGACCTGGACGACAGACGGTTTTTACCGAGAAACGGCTGAAAAGGTGGCTTATCGCAAGGAAGAAGGCTGTGCTGTTGTGGAGATGGAGTGTTCTGCGCTTGCGGCAGTAGCCCAACTGCGTGGGGTTCTCTGGGGAGAATTGTTGTTTACAGCTGATTCCTTAGCAGACTTGGACCAGTACGATAGTCGTGACTGGGGTTCAGAAGCTTTCGAGAAGGCCTTGGAACTCTGCCTTGAGATAGCCTTTCAGATATAGCTACTCTCCTACTTTTTATGGTACAATGGATGTATGTTATTCAAATTATTTGTGAAAAAAATTGAGAGAGCCTTGGGCGGACTTTCGCCAGCTCGTCGTATCTTTTTAAGTTTCGCTGGAGTTATTTTTATAGGTTCTCTCCTTTTGAGTTTGCCTTTTGTTCAGGCGAGTGGTTCGCAGGCTACTTATTTTGACCATCTCTTTACGACGGTGTCCATGGTCTGTGTAACCGGCCTTTTTACGCAACCAGTGGCTACTACCTATAATGTCTGGGGGCAGTTGATTTGTATGCTTTTAATACAGATTGGTGGTCTAGGGCTCATGACCTTTATCGGGGTCTTTTATATTCAGGGGAAGCAAAAGCTCAGTCTTCGCAGTCGTGAAACCATTCAGGAGAGTTTTAGTTACGGGGAGACTCGGTCGCTGAAGACCTTTATGCGCTCCATCTTTTTGACGACTTTTCTAGTGGAGGGCTTGGGTGCTTTTCTTCTTAGTTTCCGTTTTATTCCTGAGTTCGGCTGGGGACGAGGCATTTTCACCTCTATCTTTTTAGCCATTTCAGCCTTTTGTAATGCTGGTTTTGATAATTTCGGCAGTAGCAGTTTAGTGGCTTTTCAGACGGATCCCTTGATCAATCTGGTCATTGCTGGCTTGATTATCACAGGTGGTCTTGGATTTATGGTTTGGTTTGACTTGGCAACCCAGTTTGACAAGAAGAAAAAACGCCGTCTGCGTTTTCACACCAAGCTGGTTCTATTCTTGACTGCAGGGATCTTGCTGTTTGGGACAGTATCCACACTCTTTACGGAGTGGCACAATCCAGGAACCATTGGCAATCTCAGTTTCCCAGAGAAAGTGTTGGTTAGCTTTTTCCAAACCGTCAGCATGAGAACGGCCGGTTTTGCTTCTATTGACTACACTCAAGCTCGGCCTGTGACCTTGTTTATCTATATCCTACAGATGTTTCTCGGAGGGGCACCTGGAGGAACGGCTGGGGGGCTCAAGATTACGACTTTCTTTGTCTTGTTGGTCTTTGCGCGTAGTGAATTGCTGGGCTTACCTCATGCTAATGTTGCGCAGAGAACCATTGAGGCTCGAACAGTCCAAAAATCCTTTAGTGTCTTCATTATCTTTTTGATGACCTTCTTGTTGGGCTTGATGTTGTTGGGAATTACAGCAGAAGGAACACCGCGATTTATTTACCTCATGTTTGAGACCATTTCAGCTCTTGCGACAGTTGGGGTAACGGCAAATCTGACGCCAGAATTGGGCAAGCTAGCTCTTAGCATTGTCATGCTGCTCATGTTTATTGGCCGTATCGGTCCCTTGACCTTGCTGGTTAGTCTAGCTGACTACCAGCCTGATAAGAAAGATTTGATTCAGTATATGAAAGCAGATATTAGTATTGGATAAGAAAGGAAGAATGATGTCAGATCGTACGATTGGAATTTTAGGTTTGGGGATTTTCGGGAGTAGTGTCCTGACAGCCCTAGCCAAGCAAGATATGAATATCATTGCCATTGACGACCACGCCGAGCGAATCAATCAATTTGAGCCAGTTTTGGCGCGTGGAGTTGTGGGCGATATTACAGATGAGGAACTCCTCAGAACTGCAGGAATTGATACCTGTGATACGGTTGTAGTGGCAACAGGAGAAAATCTAGAGTCGAGTGTGCTTGCAGTTATGCATTGTAAGAGTTTGGGGGTACCACGGGTTATTGTCAAGGTCAAAAGCCAGACAGCTAAGAAGGTGTTAGAAAAAATCGGTGCTGACTCAGTGATCTCGCCAGAGTATGAAATGGGTCAGTCCTTAGCGCAGACCATTCTATTTCATAATAATGTCGATGTCTTTCAGCTGGATAAAAATGTGTCTATCGTAGAGATGAGAATTCCTAGTGTATGGGCAGACCAAAGCCTGAGTCAGCTGGATCTACGTGGTAAATACAACCTCAATGTTTTAGGATTTCGTGAACAAGAAAATTCACCCTTGGATGTCCAGTTTGGCCCTAATGATCTCTTGAAGGCGGATGCCTATATCTTGGCTGTCATTAACAACCAGTATCTAGATGATTTGGCAGAATTAAATTCGTAAAAAAATTAATATAAGTATTTTATAAGAGGGATTTAAGAAAAATTTTAACTTTTTCTTAATCCTTTTTAATTTTAGGAGATTATACTAGAGTCATCAAATAAAGAAAAACTCTAAGGAGAATCCTATGAAATTCAATCCAAATCAAAGATATACTCGTTGGTCTATTCGTCGTCTCAGTGTCGGTGTTGCCTCAGTTGTTGTAGCCAGTGGCTTTTTTGTCCTAATTGGCCAACCAAGTTCTGTACGTGCCGATGCGATCAATCCAACCCCTGCCCAAGTAGTGCCAGACGCTGCTTCGGTGAGTGAAAAGAGCGACTTACCAGCAGAGGTTCTCAAGAAAGCAGTTGATGTAGCTCTTCCTTCAGAACAGGCAGATTCAACACCTAAAGCAAGCTTGGATACTACAAGCTCTCCAGAAAAAGCAGATGTAGCTGATAAAGATCAAGTGGTAGCACCAAAAGAAGAAGCGCAAGCAAAACCAGAATCTAAGAAACAAACAGAAGATGCGTTTAAACCTGTGGAAAGTCCTGCAGCTACAGTTGCTGGACAAGACCGTGAAGCAAGTGAAACTCAACCAGCAACCACTCCAGCTGAAGTCCAAAAAGGCGTGGCTGACAACACTAAAGATACAGTGGATGTTCCGGCATCTTACTTGGATAAAGCTAACTTCCCTGGTCCATTCACAGCCGGTGTCAATCAAGTCATCCCATATGAATTCTTCGCCGGAGATGGTATGTTAACTCGCCTTATCTTGAAAGCCTCCGACAAGGCTCCATGGTCAGACAATGGTTCAGCTAAAAATCCAGCCCTTCCACCAGTAGAGAAATTGGGCAAAGGTCTCTACTTCTATGAAGTGGACTTGGCAGGTACTCAAGGAAAATCAGATAAAGAGCTTCTAGACCTCTTGAAACAAAACGGCACTCAAAGCTACAAGGCGACTATCAAGGTGTACGGCGCGAAAGATGGCAAGGCTGATTTGACAAATCTCGTAGCGACTAAGGATTTGGATGTCAACTTGAACGGCTTGACTACCCCAGCTGAAGTCCAAAAAGGCGTAGCCGACAATACTAAAGACACAGTGGATGTTCCGGCTAGCTACCTTGATAAAGCCAACTTCCCTGGTCCATTTACAGCCGGTGTCAACCAAGTCATTCCATACGAATTCTTTGCTGGTGACGGTATGTTGACTCGCCTTATCTTGAAAGCATCAGACAAAGCCCCATGGTCAGACAATGGTTCAGCCAAAAATCCTGCTCTTCCACCAGTAGAGAAATTAGGTAAAGGCCTTTACTTCTATGAAGTAGATTTGGCTGGCACTCAAGGAAAATCTGATAAAGATCTTCTTGATCTCTTGAAACAAAACGGCACTCAAAGCTATAAAGCTACCATCAAAGTGTACGGTGCGAAAGATGGCAAGGCCGATTTGAGCAATCTCGTAGCGACTAAAGGTTTGGATGTCAACTTGAATGGCTTAACTACACCAGCTGAAGTTCAAAAAGGCGTAGTCGACAATACTAAAGATACAGTAGACGTCCCAGCTACTTACTTGGACAAAGCTAACTTCCCTGGTCCATTCACAGCTGGTGTCAACCAAGTTATTCCGTATGAATTCTTCGCTGGTGACGGTATGTTAACTCGTTTGATTTTGAAAGCATCAGACAAAGCTCCATGGTCAGACAATGGTTCAGCTAAAAACCCCGCTCTTCCACCAGTAGAAAAATTAGGCAAAGGCCTCTACTTCTATGAAGTGGATTTGGCTGGCACTCAAGGCAAATCTGACAAAGAGCTGCTTGACCTTTTAAAACAAAACGGTACGCAAAGCTATAAAGCTACTATCAAAGTGTACGGTGCGAAAGACGGCAAGGCAGACTTGAGCAACCTTGTAGCGACTAAAGAATTGACAGTGAACTTAAATGGCTTAACTACCCCAGCTGAAGTGCAAAAAGGTGTGGCTGATAATACGAAAGATACAGTGGATGTTCCGGCATCTTACTTGGATAAAGCTAACTTCCCTGGTCCATTCACAGCCGGTGTTAACCAAGTTATTCCATATGAATTCTTCGCAGGTGACGGTATGTTGACTCGCCTTATCTTGAAAGCATCCGACAAGGCTCCATGGTCAGACAATGGTTCAGCCAAAAATCCAGCTCTTCCACCAGTAGAAAAATTGGGCAAAGGTCTCTACTTCTACGAAGTAGACTTGGCCGGTACTCAAGGTAAATCTGACAAAGAGCTTCTAGACCTTTTGAAACAAAACGGTACGCAAAGCTATAAAGCTACCATCAAGGTATACGGTGCGAAAGATGGCAAGGCCGATTTGAGCAATCTGGTAGCGTCTAAAGAATTGACAGTGAACTTGAATGGGTATAAGTCCCTCAATGATATGAAATCTAAAATGCCAGCTGTTAGCCAAGATAAGATGATGCCTAACAAAGAGCAGGACAAAACCATGAATGCTAGCCAGCCTATGGTAACCTCAAGTAAAATGCCTGATGAAGGCAAGATGGCATTTACTAACAAGGTATCAAGTCCAATGATGGCTGATCAAATGAAAGACCAAAAAGGCATGCTTCCATATACTGGTGAAGCCCAAACATCAATGGCTACTCTTGGATTCTTTGGATTAGCTTTGGCCGGACTGTTAGGTGGCCTCGGTTTGAAAGCTAAAAAAGAGGAAAATGACTAGTCTAGCCACAGACTTTCTATCTAGGATATGAAAAATCTAGATATCGTTTAGAATGTTCGTAAAGAGATAAAAATAGTGTTATACTATTGTGGTATAGCACTGTTTTTTTCAAAGGAGAGACAGATGGGAAAGACAATTTTACTCGTTGACGACGAGGTAGAAATCACAGATATTCATCAACGCTATCTGGTTCAGGCGGGATATCAGGTTTTGGTGGCCCATGATGGAGTAGAGGCCTTGGAAATCTTCAAGCGAAAACCAATTGATTTGATTATTACAGATATCATGATGCCTCGGATGGATGGTTATGATTTGATTAGCGAAGTTCAGTATCAATCTCCGGATCAGCCTTTTCTCTTTATCACGGCTAAGACAAGCGAGCAGGACAAGATTTACGGCCTGAGCTTGGGGGCAGATGACTTCATTGCCAAGCCCTTTAGCCCACGTGAGCTGGTTTTGCGTGTCCACAATATCTTGCGTCGCCTTCATCGTGGAGGTGAGACAGAAGTCGTCAGTCTCGGGGATTTACGGATGAATCACGGTAGTCATGAGGTCCAAGTCGGAGATGTGGCGCTTGATTTGACAGTCAAATCCTTCGAACTTCTATGGCTTTTAGCCAGCAATCCAGAGAGAGTTTTTTCTAAGACAGACCTCTATGAAAAGGTCTGGCAAGAAGACTATGTGGATGATACTAATACCTTGAATGTTCATATTCATGCTCTTCGACAGGAGTTGGCTAAACATGCCAGCGCAGAAACGCCTGCTATAAAAACTGTCTGGGGTTTGGGCTACAAAATTGAGAAAGCACGAGGTAGTCAATGAAATTAAAAAGTTATATTTTAGTGGGGTATGTCATTTCAACACTCCTAACGATTATCGTGGTTTTTTGGGCTGTTCAAAAAATGCTGATTGAGAAAAGCGAGATTTACTTTCTGCTTGGAATGACCATCGTTGCCAGCCTTGTCGGTGCTGGGATTAGTCTCTTTCTCTTATCGCCGGTCTTTACTTCATTGGGCAAACTCAAGGAACATGCCAAGCGGGTAGCGGACAAGGATTTTCCTTCAAATCTGGAGGTTCAAGGCCCTGTAGAATTTCAACAATTAGGCCAAGCTTTCGATGAAATGTCCCATGATTTGCAGGCCACCTTTGATTCCTTGGAAGAAAGCGAACGTGAAAAGGGCTTGATGATTGCTCAACTTTCGCATGATATCAAGACCCCCATCACGTCGATCCAAGCGACGGTAGAAGGGATTTTGGATGGCGTTATCAAGGAAGGAGAACAGGATCATTATCTAGCAACCATTGGGCGTCAGACGGAAAGACTCAATAAACTGGTTGAGGAGTTGAATTTTTTGACCCTAAACACAGCTAGAAATCAGGTCGAAACGACCAGCAAAGACAGCATTTTTCTGGACCAGCTCTTGATTGAGTGCATGAGTGAATTTCAGTTCTTGATTGAGCAGGAGGAGCGAGATGTCCACTTACAGGTAATCCCAGAGTCTGCCCGGATTGAGGGAGATTATGCCAAACTTTCTCGTATCTTGGTGAATCTGATCAATAACGCTTTTAAATACTCAGCTCCAGGAACCAAGCTGGAAGTAGTAGCTAAGCTGGAAAATAACCAGCTTTCAATCAGTGTGACCGATGAGGGACAGGGGATTGCCCCAGAGGATTTGGAGAATATTTTCAAACGCCTTTATCGTGTAGAAACTTCTCGTAACATGAAAACAGGTGGTCATGGTCTTGGACTTGCGATTGCGCGTGAATTGGCCCATCAATTGGGTGGGGAAATTACAGTCAGCAGCCAGTACGGTCTAGGAAGCACCTTTACCCTTGTTCTCAATCTCTCTGGTAATGAAAATAAAGCTTAAAACCCCTTTACAAATCTAGCCATTCATGGTAAAATGGATTTTGTGTGAAATATCAGCAGGAAAGCATGAAGCTCGTCAACAGGTGTCTTATGATAAGTAACCTTGGCTGTTTAGGCGAAGGGCATCTGCACGAATCAGGGCTTTCTAAGTGACTATTTCCACCGAAATATTATTTATATCAGGAGGACATTCATATGTCACGTTATACAGGACCATCTTGGAAACAAGCTCGTCGCCTTGGCCTTTCACTTACAGGTACAGGTAAAGAATTGGCACGTCGTAACTACGTACCAGGACAACACGGACCAAACAACCGTTCTAAATTGTCAGAATACGGTTTGCAATTGGCTGAAAAACAAAAACTTCGTTTCACTTACGGTGTAGGTGAAAAACAATTCCGTAACTTGTTCGTACAAGCTACAAAAATCAAAGGCGGAATCCTAGGTTTCAACTTCATGCTTCTTTTGGAACGTCGTTTGGATAACGTTGTTTACCGTCTTGGTCTTGCGACTACTCGTCGTCAAGCTCGTCAATTCGTAAACCACGGTCACATCCTTGTTGACGGAAAACGCGTTGATATCCCATCATACCGCGTAACTCCAGGTCAAGTGATCTCAGTTCGTGAGAAATCATTAAAAGTTCCAGCAATCCTTGAAGCAGTAGAAGCTACTCTTGGACGTCCAGCATTCGTATCATTCGACGCTGAAAAATTGGAAGGTTCATTGACTCGTTTGCCAGAACGCGACGAAATCAACCCAGAAATCAACGAAGCACTTGTCGTTGAATTCTACAACAAAATGTTGTAATATTTTATTGAATAAGATAGGCTGTAAAGCCTTGAAACTAAGCACTTTAGGCCTCTATCCTAGAGTGCTTTTTTTGATTTTACTACCCTTTTAGTTACCCATAACTAATTTTAGGTATAGTAATAGGGTAGCCCAAAAATGGGGCACCCTTATTATTTATAAATTGCTGATAGCTGCCTCAAAGATTGAGACGGCTTTTTTAGCTCCCTCTTTGGTAGCATGGACATAAGTATTCAAGGTCATTGAGATATTAGAGTGACCTAGTCTATACTGTAAATCTTTCGCCTCTATGCCAGCGTATAGCATGATTGTAGCGTGAGTATGTCTGAAACCATGGAAACTAATATCAGGAACGCCAGCAGCTTTAAAGTGACTTTGTAGTCTCTTTCTTAGCAAACAAGCGTAGGCGTATTTTGTGGTAAAAGGAGTAAAGACAATCCCCTCAGACCGTCCTAGTTGCCATGACTGGACTTGTTGACGTTTTTTATACTGTTTGAGTAGGGAAACTGTAGCCTTGTCTATGTCAATCTCTCTTAGACCTGCTTTAGATTTAGGCGTATTTGTTTCCTGGTATCTATTTAGAGTCTTAGATATGCTGATAGTGCCTTTTTTAAGGTCAATATCAGACCACTCAAGAGCTAAAGCCTCACCGATACGGCAACCACTAGCCAGCAACGTCTTATAAAGCACGTAGTCAAAGAAATTCTCATAACTAGACTGATCCAAATCTTCCAGGTAGTCTAAAAACCGTTTTAGTTCCTGGTTGCTGAAAAATTTGACCTTATGCTCTTTATTTTGTTGTTTACGTGGGATAATGACATCACGCGCAGGGTTATGCTGGATTACTTGCATAGTCACGCCATACTGGAGTATACGGCGGTTTATATTGTTTAGAAAGCTATAGTTTGCGTATGCCCCTTTTTCGCCCTTATTGGCCTTGTCAGCCCACTTATTGACTTGTTGCTGGATAATGGGAGTAGTGAGCTTGTCTAGCTTGTAATCACCGAATACAGGCAAAATATGAAGCCTTACGATCCCCTCCATGGATTGCTGGGAATTTGGCTTGATTGTATTCTTGTAACTCTCCCACCATAAAGCGACCAGCTCCCTATAGGTTGTAATGGTCGGTTTTTCCTTTACACTATATCCATTAGCTGCAAAAGCATTGACAGCCTCCCTAGCTTTGATTTTAACGCCCTTTTTAGTGTTGGCCGTGACCGTAGTTCTAGCCTTTTTCCCTGTAAGCTTATCAACACCTAAATAAACGCTTGAGCGGTACACTGTAGTACCGTTTTTCTTTTTGTATTCTGTAATATTCATAGTCATACCTTTCTAACATCAGTAAGCAAGTATGGGATTTAGTCAAGTATTTATGAATATTGTCTTTATATAGTGCTGAGAGCTACGAGAAAGCCCTATTTTCGTTTGTTTTAGGTGTGATGATAATTTTTATATAGCTGAGCTATAAAATCGCTTAGAGAGCGTTTTAGGGGTTATTTTGTTAAAGAGTCTTCAATGCGCTCTAGGTCGCTTAGAAAGTCTAGTAAAGTATCTAAGATATTCTCTATATCAGAGGCATAAGAGTCTGGTTTAACTACTTCATATTGTGATAAACGGCTACAGATATGCTCTATAAATTCTAAAGCTATTAAGGTATCAGTCTTTATTTTTTTGACTTCTTCAATATCTTTTAAGAAATCAAGATTTTTTTGAGAGTGTGGCGAACTCCTTGAGTCATATACTTTTTGGTCATCTTGATACCCTAATAGGTAACCGACAGGAACATTAAAAAAAGTGGCTAAATATATCCATACCTTCCCATTTCTGGGAGATCGTTTGCCGTTTTCATAATAAGAAAGTTGGCTATCACTCACAGTAACACCATAAAGCTCATTAAGTTTTTGGCTTAGTTTTTTTAGAGAAATTCCGTTCTGTTTCCTAAGTTCTTTCAGTCTATTATCCATATTTTAACTACCTTTCAAAAATGATTATAACACAAAATGATAACAATGAGCAAAAAAATTATCAAAATGTCAATAAAAATACTTGACATTATCAAAAAGATAATATAAACTAATCTTACTATCAAAATGATAGTGAATAAATTGAGGAGGTGCCTTATGCTAATCAGTGTAGAAATAGCTGAAAAAATACGATCAAAAAGGGGAAAACAGAATTTAACTAAAAGTCAGACAGCCTTAGCCCTTGGAATTGCTAGGACAACATTAAACAAGGTTGAAACTGGGAACTATAACGCTCCAAAGCGTATCTATGAGGCAGTTATGAACTGGCTAGTAGAAGATTTATAAGATTTCTTGCTACCTTTCACTTATAGAAATCTAAGCAACAAAAAAAGCCTAGACAGTCGGCAAACTAGCAAGGCTTTTCACTCAAACAACTAAAACCACAAAAAGCAAGTATGGGATTTAGTTAGGTATTTATTTAATTATATCACAAAATAGTGATTTGTGCCCAGACGAGAGAGCGCTAACTCTTAAAACTGGTATTTTCTCACGTTTTCAAATATTGGCGACTCAGAGCGTGAGGAATGTGAGCAGGAAAGGCGTTAAAAAGCTATTTGGACTTTTTCCCAATTCTAGGAGAAAGTCCTGGAGCAACTATACAAAATAAAAAATAACCGAGGAAATAAACATGAACACATACTTTAAAGAGTTTGAAAAAGGGTTACAACTAGTTGAGGAAAAATTAGATATTTTGTCAGATTGGCATAAAGCTAAAAATCATGATGGAGCTGCAGAAATTGCTGAAGGTTGTCGGTTGGATATTAGTCAGCTATGGGTTCAGTTTTACAAATTATCTGAGGCATATAAAAAGCAAGAGGCAAGTCATGAGGATTTCTTTAATAGGAATGTTGAGAATTTGCTTGGAGAATTAAAAAGCTATGACGAGGAATGTACAGAAAAACATGGAAAAGCTCCTGACTGGTTGCTATTCAATTTCTTAGATCAAGTAATAAAAGAAAATAATTTAAGTAATGGGATCAATCATGTAACTACGTCAACCTGGATGTACTTACGTGGTTTAGTGGCTGCTGATCTGCAAAAAAGAGGGCTATTAAAATGAACGAGCTAGATTTAACCAATACACAGGCGGTTATCTTTATGGTGGTGTTGATTGGCTTACTGGTTTATCTAAACCACCGAGACCGCAAAAAAAGCGCCCAAATGGAGCGAGAAAGCAAACAGACGATAGAAACACCAAGAGAGGATTTAAACCCTTGCTATGGGTGTTATATTCAACTAGCAGGCAAGCGGAGCAATTAGAAAAGGGGTGCAATATGCAACTATTATCAAGAGAGGCAGAGCTTGAGCTACTGGAGAAAGTGGGAGATCACTTAGAGAAAAGGCTTGAGCTTGAAAAGCAGCATAATGACGGCTGGGATTTAATTTCTAGGCCTGATTTACTAGACAAGCTAGGGATCAGTGGAACTACGTTAAACAACTGGGAAAAGCACGGTTTAAGACCGTATCAGTCCCCTTTTGAGAACAGTAAGAAAATTTATTATCGCAAAAGTGACATATACAACTTTCTTGCAGTAGATTAGGGGGTAAAAGTGGGAAGAACTAAAATATATTTTTGGCTAAAAATTGATAAGAAATTTTTTGATAATATTTTTATTAAGAGACTAAAGACAGTACCTGGTGGGTACACTATGACAGTTATTTATATTAGGCTCATGCTAGAGAGCTTGGAAAGTGATTGTATTTTATACTATGAGGGCTACTTTGACAATCTCAAGGAAGAGTTAGCCCTAAAATTAGATGTATCAGAAGATGATATAGATATGACCATGGCATACTTTACAAAATGCGGTTTAATACAGATTGACGAAGATAAAAACGCAGAACTACCCCAGGCTAAAGCCCTGGTACAGCAGGAAACCAACCAAGCAGCATATATGCGAGAATATCGGAAACAGCAACGAGAAAACAAAGAAAACCTTACAATGTCATCTGATAATCTTACATTGTTAACTACGTGTAAGACAGAGATAGAGAAAGAGATAGATATAGAGAAAGAGATAGAGCTACAGCTAGAGCAAGAAGAGGCTAACGCCTCAAAAAATGTTGGTGCTGGCGGTGGTAAAAATCCAATCTTTGAAAAACTCAAACAAGCTTTTGGTGAAATGTCGGTTAATGGGACAATCGTGTCAGAAGTTGAGGACTTGCTACAAACTCACGGACAAGCCTTGCTGATGTATGCACTAGATGAGACGATCCTGAGCGGTGGGCGTAATATTCGTTACACTCGTTCAATATTGGAGAGATTGCAGGGGCAAGGTATCAAGACTGTAGAACAAGCAAAACAGAACACCAAAGAGTACAAGGACAAGCATGCACAAAAATCTAATGGCGTTCCTTTCAGTGAGCTAGGTAAGGCTGATGATTTAGGATTTTAAGAGGTATGTGATATGCAGAAAGAATATAAAGTAGGTGAACGCCTAAACGAACGTGTGGAAATTAGTCCCCAAACTTGTCCAATACATGGTATTTACCTATGGAAAACAGTGAATAAGGTCAAGGCGACTGACAATACAGAGTTACACTATGTGTTAGCTTGTCCTATGTGTATGAATCCAAAGATCGAGAAAGAAAAGGCTGATACTGCTTGCCAAGAAGAGCTGAACGCTGAATTAGCTACTAGTTATTCCTTGTTAGAAGCTAGGAGCATTATACCTCCTAAATTAAAAGAGGCGAGCTATAAAACCTTTACTGTAAGTAATGATACTGACAAGAAAGCCCATGATTTTGGTTTATACTTGAATGAGTATTATTTTAAGCAGGGAGGAAAGGGGAATTCTATCATACAGGGTTCTCATGGTGTAGGTAAAAGTCACTTAACTATCAGTATAGCTAGAAAACTCAATGAGGATTTTAAGGCTATAGGAGAACCTAAGAGCGTGCTTTTTTATCCTGTAGCTAATCTCTTTAGGCTGATAGAGAGCGGAGTAGATTATAATGAGAACCAGCGAAACCAGGGGCAGATGATGAAACTGCTAACGGGTGTAGATTTTCTCTTCCTGGATGATTTAGGGAAAGAAAGCACCTTTGGAAATCAAGGCAAAGAGGCCGCTAATAGCCGTCAACGGTTTTTGTTTGAGTTGCTAGATAGTAGGGTAAGGACGATTGTCAATACCAATCTGACAGGGGAGCAGCTTAAAAAGACTTATGACTCTGCAATAGTAAGCCGACTTATGGAGGGAGTGGGAAGAAACTTCTTTACTTATCCAGAGACGGCAGAGGACAAGAGAAGATTACCTTTTTAGCACTCAAAACTACGCAGGTTAAAAAAGTATGCACTGGGTGCAGGTGCACCCTTAAAAGGTGCAGGCTTTGCATTCCAAAAATGGAACTCAAAAAAGCTCAAAAATGAGCTAAAGTACACTAAAAAGGGTAGTAAAAAGCGTTGAATAGTTAAAAATATCAGTTATATCAACGCTTTAGGGCTCCAAGTATTACAACATTTACTTATCTTTCAAGCTATTAGTCATTTTTGCTTAACAGATTTGTGACTCAAAAATGAGTAGCAAACAAAACTAATAACGGTTATACAGGAACCGAAGACTTTTCGACATATTTGTCGCTCAAAGATAGCCCTAAAATGGGTCAGCTTACAACTGTACCCGTTTGGACACTTGTTGTAGCCTAGCTATAACTACAGGCCAAACTATTTAATGTTTACAGGCGTACCTGGAGGTACACCCGAGATAGAGGAGGTTTAATATGATACAAAAGACAGAACAGCTTAAAGATTTGCTTGATAGAGGCTTTGTTTTATTCTCAAAAAATGGTATAATTGAGTCAGCCAAGTTACCAGAGTTTGGTAGTCTAATCATCAAAACACAAGATGGTAAACCCATTCAAAAGGAAACAAGGCAAAAAGAAAAAATTTAGCTGCTGACTAGAAAACTAGAGGCATGATATAAGAGTTTAACTGCTCTTTGTCATGTCTCTTTTTGTTTTAGTCATAGAAAGGAGGGACTTTGGGAACAGGAGTAAAAGTAAAGGTAAATCTAAAAGGTATTGAGCGTAAAGTAACACCTATGGGATTAGCGAGAGCAAAAGAGGCAGTTACTAATCAGATGGTTATGGACATGCACCGTTTTATACCTAGGCGATCTGGAGAACTAAGAGGAAACTTAACTAAGGCCAATGGGAGAATAGTCTATAATGCGCCGTATGCAAGAATGCAGTTTTACGGCAAGAAACGGAAAGGGTTCGTTTCAGATAAACAGCGTAAGTTTTTCTTTGCGAATAAAGAGGAACTACTAAAATATAAAAAAGCCCCAGGAACAGGACCGAGATGGGATAAAAAAGCTAGCGCTCTATATTCTAAGGACTGGGAACAAGTAGCTAGAAGAGCGCTAGAATTGAAATAAAGGAGAATTACCATGACACTACAACAAATAAAGGCACAAATTTACAACCTAGGCACTTATAAGCAACAAAAGATTGAGGCTTATGGAAAAATGAAAAAAGAACTTTGGGAAAAAGTTCGAGATCAGGTTTTATATCAGTCTGAGGCTGAGCTACGCCTGGAGAATTTTAAGAAAGAGGCCGATCAGTACTCAGATACTGAGTTTGCAAATATTCTAGCTAAGCTAGAGAACTTTGAACAGACAGAACTAGAGAAAATTAAATCAGAGTACGAAACAGTAACGGCTGATAATGTTGCTGAGTTGAACTTACTGAGCACTATGAAAGTATCAGAGCAGGAGCTGCTAAGTTACTTAGAGAAATACAAGCGCAATCCGTTGGCCATTAAGAAGTTACATGAAATCGGATCAGCTAACAACATTTCTTTGCCTAGCTATATCCTGAAAGAGGATAGACTAGCTGATCTGCTAAATGTATTCAAACGATATGCCAAGAGTTATCATGATACTCCAATCATTGATAGTAACGGTTCAGCAAGTGATCTAGCTTTCATGTTAGTTTTAGCTAGTGATGAATTGAATACAGCTTTAGAAACATACTCTAATCATTTTGATACGGCTCTAGGGCTATCTGAGAGCTTGTAAAACTAGTCAAAAGTGTATCAGCGATAAAATACCTGATACACTTTTTAGAACGGTTTACGGAGCGTTTAGAGCGTTCCAATGAAGTATAATTTCCGAAACGAACACGGTGAGAGGGTGCTAAATGGAGAGAGATGTTAGAGGGCGTTTTTTACCAGGTAATCAAGTTGCTAGAGGCAATCGAGGAAATAGACAACCGAAGTATGGAAACAATAATGCTATGAAACACGGTTTATATAATCGTTATACAGGCCTTTTACCTAGTAGAAATGGCGACCTTTCAATATATAAAAACGGAGTATGTTTAGGATCTTTACATAAGAAATACTATCACACAACAGAAAAGGGCGAGATAATGATAGACGTACAAGTAGTACAACGCCTAATAGATGTTTGTGGCTTGCCTGAAAGTCTTTTCGGAGATCCTGAGTACGTTGAATACTATGAGTAATGTCCGTTTTTGGACTTAACTAAAACAAAAAAGCCCAGGCGTTCCGCCTCGGCTAATAGTTCTCGCAAAGACTATTATATCACAAAGGAGGCCAAGGCATGACACCAGAGCAGGTAAAAGAAAAACTAGAGGGCGTTAAGTGGATAAACAAGGAGATCAAAGGCTTATATTTGGAATTGGAAGCCCTGGAAGGTGGTATTATCCAAAAGCCAACACTAAGCCATAGCAGGGTGCAGACAAGCAGAGAGAACCAGACAGAGAACAATCTTATAAGTGTTCTGAAGCTAAAAGAGGATACGCTCCAGAGAATTGAGCGCCTTACTGAGGAAAGAATGGAAATATCTAGGCTGATCGATAAGCTGACCAATCCGTTTGAACGGTCTGTTCTAAGGCTTTTTTACTTGAATGATCTCGACGCTTGGGAGGTTGCTGAGGAAATAGGGAAGTCTAAATCTTCGATATATAAAGTAAGGCAGGAAGCTATAGAAAACATTGCAAAAGCTATGAATTAAGATATTGTTGTGGTATAATTCTAGCTAATAACTAATGAGGAAGAACAGTTGAAGAAAATTTCAATTTTTATAGATGACTCAGGGGTCTTTCACTCCAATCATAACTACTTTGTGTACGCAGGTTTTTGCTTTATTTCTGATGAAGACAAAATATCTGCTAAAAAACGCTATCGCTCTCTTAATACAAAAATAAAAAAAGCTAAAGCCATAGAGGGAGAGCTCAAAGCAGCGAATATTGAGAGAAAGCACAAAAATGCTCTCTTTAAGGTTCTTAAAGATGAGATTAGTTTTTCTGTGTCAGTTAATTTACCAAACGTTCACGCAAGTGTTATGGGAGATAAAAAATCACGTCAGCGCTTTAAAGATTATGCTTTAAAGAGGGTGGTAAAAAATCTGTTCAAAAAACTAATAGAGCAAGGCTTGATTAACAAGAATGATGATATTGAGCTTTTTGTGAATATTGATCAACAAGGCTTTGCTACGAATGGTTTATATGGTTTGGGTGAGGGGATCCTGGAGGAGTTGAAGCATGGGATTACCAACTTCAACTACGGGAAGTTTTATCCTCCGATTTTAGAAGGGGATTTTGTTGTCCATACTAAGTCATGTGTTTCTGAGAATGACTATTTAATACAGGCTGCGGATATTTTAGCTAATAGAATATGGAACTCATATGAAAAGCAGGTCAGTGAGTTACGAGACATACCGAACCATACTTTTTTAAATTTACCGTAGTTTTTACTTGCCAAAAGCGCGCGCGTGGTATAGAATAGAATTACAGGTATAAGTACACTGTTTAAACATCTGAACTGTGATTAAAGCAATTAAGCGTATGTTAAGTACGTCGCACTCAGATGGAGAAGCGCCATTAGGTGCTTTTTTTGTAATCTTTTGATATAATGTTACTGAGGAAATGAAGTAGAAAAATATCGGACGCACACGCACCCGAAAGGGTATCTGAGAGGTGGGGAATGTCCGTCCCACCATTTCCTATTGAGGCTGTAAGCCTCTTTTTTTAGAATTTTAGCAAGTGATAGAGGGATGAAAATGAGAAAACAACTTTGGAACTACTTACACTTAAGGGTTCAGGTAGTAACTGGTGACGGTAAAGTCATAAAAGGTTTTGTCACAGATTTTATTGACGAAATGGACAATGATGAGAAAGATGAAATCACTATCCTCGTTGATAATCCTAGTCCTGATGAACCAACTGAGATTTCTCTCTTTGAGAGTGAGATCATCTCAATTAAAGCAATCTCATAGCGCTTAGAACAATCTGGGCCTTAGACAGAAAAGTAAAATAAAAAGCACCTTTGACAGGTGCAATTTACTTGCTTACTGAACTCATCAATTTAAGTCCCCTTTTTGTTACCCTTTATGTTTTCTCAGCTTATTTGAATTTAATAGTTTTTGAGAAAATCAAGTTAGATTTAGAGCAGGCTTAGGCCTACTTTTCTCTATCTAAATCTAGCAAGATAACAAAATGCTTTAATTTTAAGATATATCTTACAGAAAGCCTACAACAGTGGGCTTTTTGCTTTGTCTTAAAATGTTGATTTCGGGGTTTGTTTAGAGATTTGCTAGTAAGATTATTTGTGTATCTAAGTCTATCTATTCCAAGAATGAAGCGATGTTGATGATATAAATCCGATATACCATAATATTTTAGTTCTCTCGCTTTAAGGAAGGGAGGTGTTATGTATGCTAGAGTTACTTTCCCTTTTTCAAGCTCCGTTACTTGTTAACGTACTATCTGAGCTTTTCAAGCTATGGATAAAGAGACGTAGCAAGTAGCATTTAACCCTTTTAGAGGGTAGCAAAAAACCCCATCGGTGGCACGGTGGGGCTTTTTAGTTATATATGCTAGAAGCATTATTTTCCCTTTATGCTTTCATTCTAACACAACCCCTCCGATGTTTCAAGCTTTTGTTTTGATATTCCTCAGAGTGTGTTTGTGGTTTGAGTCCGCTTTCCTGAAATTATCCCACGCGCTACCAAGTTCCATTCTACAGCAAAGAAATCAACTCTTTTCTAGGGGATTTCCGCCCTCATTTTTGTCTTTTGTGCTAAAATAGACTTATAAATTGAAAATA
Source organism: Streptococcus sp. 27098_8_86 (assembly GCF_041432595.1). Taxonomy (GTDB): domain Bacteria; phylum Bacillota; class Bacilli; order Lactobacillales; family Streptococcaceae; genus Streptococcus; species Streptococcus pneumoniae_F. Next base: position 66,124 of record NZ_JAPVZW010000009.1, on the reverse strand, counting down.
AGGAATGTTTATGAAATCAGGTAATGGTTTTTGGAAAGGCTGTCTCTATTTTTGGGGCTTCTTGTTCTTACTGGGCCTTTTGGTCCAATATGCTCTTCCGCTTGCGGCTTGTGTCCTGCTAGGTTATGGTGGTTATCGTCTCTATAAACGTTGGCGCTATCCTCTTTTACAGGATGCTTCGCTCGACGATCGGATTGAGCTTTTAAAAGCTAGAATTCGCCAGGCGGATAAAGATATTCAGCAGTTAGAGGGAGTCTTGGTAGAAAAAGGCTCAGAGTCCTATAAGAGTCTGGCCAATCAAGTATTAATCGAACTGCGGGAAATCCATCAGGAGGCGGATCGTCTCAAGTCCTATATCGATGCTGATGTCTACAACCGTATTGACAAAAAGGTTCGTACAGTAAGGGCAAACATCGATGTTCAGCTAGAACGTTTGGATAGAGAAAGTCAGGTAGATCTTGAAAATGCGGAGCCAGAGGAATTAGCTCCAGAATTGTCCCAGACCTTGGCCAATATTGCCATTGATCATCAGGCTATTTTAGACAAGATTGCCACCTCTGCTGATGGTGATAAGGAAGAATTGACGGCCATTCATAGTTTGAAGATGGAGAAATTCCAAACGATTTTAGAAGGCTATTTAAAGATTAAGGCCAATCCGAAGAACTATAATCGAGCAGAAGAACGCTTGCAACAAGCTAAAGCAGCCATCGAACAATTTGACCTTGAACTGGACCAAGTCTTGAGAGAACTCAATGAAACAGATATGCGTGATTTTGATATCAGTTTGCGTATCCTAGAAAAAGATCGTAAAGAATAGGTTAGAAACAAAGGAGTAACCATGACAGAATTTAATTTTGATATTGACCAGATTGCCAATAATACGGTAGCTAAGGTGGATAAAACAACCCAAATCATCGAGACCAATACTGGCTCGGACAAGACCTTGACCTTCCTTGAAAAGTTGAGCCCTGAGCAGCAAGAAGGAATCAAGGCGCACGTGCCCCAGTTAGTAGACCAGTTTGTCACCAATCAAAACGCTCTTTTGGATTTTGGACAATCTGCTGTTGAAGGTGTGAACAATACGGTCAATCGTATCTTGTCAGAACAAAAGAAATTGCAGATTCCCCAAGTGGATGACTTACTCAAGAATACCAACCGTGAGTTGCAAGGCTTTGTCGTCAAATACAAGAACGCTGAAATTGCTGAGTTAGAAGAGAAGCCAAACTTTTTGCAACGCTTGTTTAACAAGAGTAAAAATACGCTACAAGAATTTTACTTTGACTCAAAAACAGTGGAGCAAAAGCTCGATGGCATGGCTGCTGCAGTGGTCAAGCAAGAAGATGTGCTAGCTCGAAATATCGTCTCTGCTGAGATGTTGATTGAGGACAATACCAAATCCATTGAAAATCTAGTGGGAGTGATTTCCTTTATCGAAGCTAGTCAGACAGAAGCTGGCAAGCGCGCTGCCGAACTCAAGGCCCAAGTTGACCAACTCGATACAAGTACGGTAGAATACCAAACCAAGTCACAAGAATTGGCCCGCATGGCTGAAGTGGTCAATACCCTTGAACAACAACATACTGAGTATGTCAGCCGTCTCTATGTTGCCTGGGCAACAACACCTCAGATGCGGAATCTTGTGAAGGTATCATCTGATATGCGCCAAAAATTGGGCATGCTTCGTCGCAATACGATTCCGACAATGAAGCTTTCCATTGCCCAACTGGGTATTTTGCAACAATCAATGAAATCCGGTGTCGTGGCAGATGCTATTGTCAATGCTAATAATGCTGCTCTTCAGATGCTAGCTGAAACCAGTAAGGAAGTGATTCCGCAGATGGAACGAATTGCCCAAAGCCCGACAGTCGCTGTCGAATCGGTTACCCAACTGGCTGAAAGTCTGGTCGCCCAAAACCAAGGTATCGTCGCAGCTATTGAATTGGGACGTCAGAAACGTGCCCAACTAGAAACAACCATTGTCAAGTCCGCAGAAATGATCAACGATTCTGTCAAACTACGCGATGAGAAAATCGTCCAAGCTCTTCTAGAACAAGGCAAGGCCGCCCAGAAAGAAGTACAAGAATAACACACAAGTCCCCTGCAAGCATAGTTTGCAGGGGATTTTGCTTTGCTAGGAGTCTTTACCAACCATTGTTAGTTGCAAGCTAGTAGGCCCAACACTAGACGCCCAAGCAGAATTAAGTGCCTATCTCGAAAAATTGAAAGAGATTTAGAGACTTGTGAGAATACTCTGCTAAAAATTTAGAAAAATAAAATGACAGTAGAAAATCTATTGTCATTTTTGTTATTGATGACTGCAACAAAGTTCATCCTTAAATGTTTGAAAGTTTACTTCTTTCTTGGGTATCAGTTTTAATACATTCTTCCAATACCTTTGCATCAACATAGATCACATTCCCAATCATTTTTGCAGGAATATTCATAGACAGTACTTGTAAAGAATATTTTTTAACAAGTGGTTCAAGTTTTGAGCCGTTTATATTGTTGTTAATGGCAGGGAAAATGATATCTTCCCATGAAAATGTGTAGTTATAGATTGTCTTGTTAAATCCAAGCTCTCTGACCTTAACCATATCATGTATGCGAATAAGTTTTACTAGTATATTAATACCATCAATATTCTTAGCTTTATAATTTTCACGTAAGTTTTTAAAAGAAGCATAGTTCTTGAAGGTAAGATAAGCTAGTAGAATAATTAAAATTAAAGGGACAATGCCTTTAGACGTTAGCAAGTCACTTATAGCTGTCAACTTAAAACTAAGTATGAAGTTGATAACAACTGCGTACAAAATAGCTAGTAGTGGCAATTTTACAAATAAAAAAGATTTGTATTTTATGGAAGTAATGGTATTGCTTTCTTTAAATTTTATTTTCATTAATGTTTCTCCTTAAATAGTATCAGTTGAAAGAATATAGAGAAAGACTATGTAATGTTAGTTTTATAATAAAACACCCTATCAGCTAGATATTTTTGTCTAACTAATAGGGTGTAAGTCATGAAACGGAATGACCTATTACTTCACTTCTGTAATATATATCTATTGCTTTAACAAAAACGCTATATTTTATTAAGTTTTGATAAGTTTTAAGTTACTAAAAATAGGGTTATTCTGTTTCTGTTGTTTCCGAATTGTTGCCAAATGGTGGATTTCCTTCTAAGATTTCTGTAAAGTATACAGCTTTTAAAAAGAGCTTTGTTTGTTCGGGTAAATCTTTTGTGAATATATTGAAGTATTCGTCTGGTTGTATCCCCTCTTTTTCTGCGAGGTATGGTATGGCTCTAACTAGGTCTCTTATTTGATTAAGTCCTATTTCAGATAAATGGAAGTTTGGTAAATTGGCTAACTTTTCAAATTTATCACTACCACGTCCAAAGCTAATGTTGCTTTCTCCTAAAAGGTAGCTTGTCGTTGTGTTAAGTTCAAGGGCTATTTTTAGTAGAGTTTCAAAGTTTGGCTCTCTTTTACCATTTTCCCAGTTAGCGTAAGAACCTTGCGACACTCCCAAAATGTCAGCCAGCTTTTTTTGAGTGAGGTTGTTTTTTTTTCTTTGTTCTTTTAATCGTTCGGTAAAAATTGTCATATCCGCTCCTTTATGTCAAAGTGACATTTTTTAGTTGACAAAAAATTTAAAATGAAATATAATGATTATGTCAAAACGACATAAAAGCAAATTACACCAGACTATATTGTTCTTTTGTAAGAATTGGAGGTAACTGCCTATGATTGTATAAAAATGGTCTTTGAAGAAAAACCTCAAAGACATATTTAATAAAAACATCTTAATTATAACATATATACAGAAAAGAGGAAAGGAGATGCCGAATAAGAATTATTACGAGTATAAAGACATCATGGAAGCCACAGCGAAGTCCTATAGCGCTGTTAAAAAATGGCGGATAAGTATAGAACGCTTATCAGGTTACGAGTTTAAGAAAGTCAAAATAAAGGTCACACGTAAGCACGTGAAAGACCATTATCAATTTACTGAAGAAGAATTTGAAAAGTTTATCAAACTTTCTAAGCGAATTGATGAAACAAAAAACATGACTGAAGCTGTAACTGCTGTATGGGGCGATCTAAAAAGTGCTGAAGAAAGGGCGCTTAAACAAGACGTGGTCGAATTAAAAGAGTTCAAAGAGAAACAGAAAGAAAGTAACAAAAATACAGCCTTTCAGATTATTTCTTTGAAAAATAGCATTAGACGATTAGAAAAACTAGAAGAACGACTTGAAGCCTTGGAAGAAAAGCAAGGTAAAGGGTTCTTCTCAAAATTAAAAAAATAGAAAAGGAAATATAAAAAAATGGCAAATAAAAAAATTAAATTAACTTCAGAATTATCACTTAAAGAGGTAGCACTTGATAGCTCGCAATTTGATATTCCAAAGAAAATCCAAGTAGATTTTTCCAAAGCTAGGGTAAGTAAGAAATACAAAAATAAAAAACCGACTGACATTATTAGTCATTACACTTTAGAGGGAATTGATGAGCGAATTGCTAAGGCTGTAAATGATGGCTTAATTGACCAAGATGACGTTAAGCCTATCATCATTGAAGTTTATGGTAGTTTTGAGGAGATTGAAGAACACATTGAGTTTGGAAAAATTCTATCTGTTGAGCTCCTTGATGTGGCGGTTAAAGCTTTATGGGTTGATGGTAGAAATGCAGCATATAAAGCTGTCAAACTGGTAGCCTCTGGGCTAAAACTTGTTATGTAGGTCTAAAATTTCTGTATATGATGGGAGCTGGCCGCCTTGCTCCTGTCGGTTTACAAGTGAGCTAACTAGTAGCTGATAGCAACCGCAAAAGGGGCTTTTGCCCTGCGCGGTTGCGGGTATCAGCGGGCATCTAGTTGGCTGACTTGTTCCGACAGGGCAATGCAACCAAGCTACCTAAATATACAGAAATTTTAGTCACAAGAGTTTTTTGAGGAAGTATATGCCCATATGCCCAAAACCTATGCGCGGGCGCCATTCTAGGACTTGACGATAGAATGGTGCAAACCAAGGGTAATCCCTTGATTGGCAAGCTTTCCGTGGACATTACCGAAGGTGTCAGCGTATGCGTTAGGGAAACAAAAATGCCAAAAATTAAGGGGTTTTTCTTGGGCTTATTCATGGGCTTATTCATGGGCTTATTCTCAAAAAAATGGAGTATATGCCCCAAATAACAGAATAAAAAAGAAAAAATATAGAAAGAATATGCAAAAGTCTTTCATGAATTGAAAAGGAGAAAGAATGAGTAAAAGAATTAGAAATAGACGTTTTCTATTTGAGCAACAACTGAAGCCAGATTTTTGGGATTGGGCTGTATCAGATAAGAAATTGCTTGAAAACTGGGAAGAGAATAAAGAAAAGATTTTCAGATTAATCTTTGACCGTATCCGTGAACTGGTCGAAGAAGAGGAATTTGTGGAAGTTGCTTTTATCGTCCATGATAAAGATATTTCCTTTGGGACTAAATTGGTCGAACCTCATATTCATGGATATATTGATTTTCCAAAACGTATGGATTTGTCAAAAGTTGCCTTGGCTCTTGGAGTAGAAAAAGAACGTGTAGAAACTCCAAAATCAAAAGGCGGTAGGGGTTATACACGTATCAACGCTTTAGCTTATCTTATCCATGCCAAGGATAAGGATAAATATCAGTATCCTGCTAGTGATGTGGAAACATTTGATACGCTTGATTATGAAACGTTTATCAATCAGAATAAAGAAGATTTTGAGAAGTATGCAGCCACGAAGAAGCGTGAGAAATCTGATGAAAGTTTAGATTTGGTATTGTCTAAAGTTTACAAGGGAGAACTGACTTATTTTGATATTATGAAGGACGATAATTTGTATTATCTGATGGCAAACAATCGTCAGAAATTTCTTGAGGGCTTTGATATTTTTGGCGAGCGTGAAAGTGTTCTACGCTTGGAAGCTCTGCAAAATGGGGAGTATGATTTGACAGTCTTATATATTCAAGGAAAACCTGGAATAGGGAAGTCTACACTTGCTAGAGATATTGCCTTAGAAGTACAGGGGGCGCTTGAAAATACAGGTTTACGAGGTGGAACTTATTCGGCAAGTGCTAAGAATCCTTTTGACAACTATTCAGGAGAAGAAATCCTGATTTTGGACGACTTGCGAGAGGATAGTCTAGCTCCTGCGGATTGGTTGAAGTTATTCGATCCAATCAACTCGGCTAGAATGTCGGCACGCTATCGAAATAAGCTAGTAGTTCCGAGATTGGTTATTATGTCGGCTTATATGTCTCCAAAACAATTTTTTGGACAAATTCAGGAAGAAGATATAAACCAGTATTTAAGAAGGGTCAATTACTCTTCTGAAATCGCTAGAAAGCATGGAATGGAAGAAAGGTTTTATAGTGTTTCAGAAGTTCGAGAGAATAGAGAAAATGGGCATTTCCAACGTCCTGATGGTTCTAGCGTCGTTTTGAACTTTGATTATGAAGATTTGTTTTGTTCGCAAGATAAAGACGATTTTATTCGTAAATTGCTTGAAGATTGTATCTATCCTAGAATATTACCTAAGAAAGCAAAGGACGTGACAAATGGCTAAAAAAATTGTGATGTTCTTTGATGAACGGTTAGATACTGACTTTCGTATAGTACGCTTTGGGAAGTGTATACCAGTAAGGCGAGAAATAGATAATATCTATATGTTCCTGAATGATAGGAATTTATGGAATAGATGCAAAAAAAAGATGCGTGAAAATCAATCACACATCAAAATAAAAAACCAAAATAATTATAACATGAAAAGGAGAAAAATGCTATGTTCGTAACAAAAGAAGATTTGAAAAAATTGGGTTTTGGAAATTATCAGGCTTATAGTTTGATTAAACAGGCTAAGGCTTTGATGGTACAAAAGGGCTTTGCTTACTATAATTCTAAGGGATTAGGTCAAGTTCCTGTTGAAGCTGTTGAGGAAATTCTGGGTACAAAATTAAATTTTGAGGAAGTGGAAGAATATGCCTAAAATCCCTCATGTATATTATGACAAGGCTAGTAGCTCTTATTATGCGGTTGCTTCTCTGGGTTTTGATGAAGTGACTGGTAAAAGAATGCAGAAAAAGAAAAGAGGGTTTAAAACTCAAACAGAAGCCAAGAAATGGTATGATGATTTTATAGCGAAACACTCGAAAAAAGCTATTGTACATGGTGCGACTTTAACGGTTAAGTTGTTCCTGGAAAAGTATTTTATTCCACATTACAAGAATAAGGTGACAGCTCGGACATTTATGACCTTTTCTTCTAAGTTGAAAAGATTGAAATATTTTTATCCTATGAAAATGGTTGATGTTAAACCTATTCATATAAAAAAATGGCATACAGATATCTTGGAAAAAGGCTTATCTAATAACTATTTAAAAGACTTACATCAAACAGTAAAAGAGCTATTTGATATGGCTCTTACTTTGGGTATTGTGAGCGAAAATCCTGCTCGGCAGGTAGGAAATATGAAGAGGACTAGGAAAAAGGTCGATTTTTGGACAAAAGAAGAATTTGAAAAATTTATTAAAACATTTGAACAAAATGACGTTGTAGAACATTTGAAATATACCTGTTTTCTATTTCTCTTTATGACAGGATTGAGGATCAGCGAATTACAAGCCTTAACGTGGGAAGATGTTGATTTTGAGAATAAAGCTGTACAAGTCAATAAGTCTATGTTTTATCAAAATAAAAATAATTGGCAAATTAACCCTACAAAAACATTTTCAAGCAATAGAAAAATTTATCTTGATGATACGACGATTAAGGCGCTATCCTCATGGGAAAATCATCAGAAACAGTTAGGAAAAATAAGTTTTGTCTTTTCTTATAACTGTTTACCTGTGACTAAAACAATGCTTGCTAATAGCATGAAGAAACACGGAGAAATTGCAGGGGTTAAAAATATCCGTATACATGATTTAAGGCACTCACATGCTAGTCTGTTGCTCTCTTTGGGTATGAATGACCTAGAACTTAAAAATAGGCTAGGGCATGCAGATATACAGACTACTTTGGGAGTATATTCCCATCTTCGCCCTTCTGCTATGAAAGAGGTAGCAGACAAACTGGAGGGGGTACTTTCGCTATAAATTGAAATCACGGCTTTCGTATCACTAGCGAAGTCTGTTATACGAAAACGGAGATTATAAAAAGGTAGCAAGATTGTATCTTACTACCTTTTTTGTTGCCAAAATGTTCCCACTCGGCTATTATTAAGTGTTAAAACGTTGATTTAACGCTATTTTCACTAATTTAACTCTTATTTCACTTCTGTAAACACAACGTGTTTGCGAAGTTTTGGTGAGTATTTCTTCAATTGAAGACGGTCTGGAGTGTTACGTTTGTTTTTAGAAGTAAGGTACAAGCGTTCACCAGATTCTTTGTGTTCAAGTGTAATATTTACGCGCATGGTATCTCCCTTCTATTATTCAGCTGATGCAGCTTTAGCGATTTTACGTCCTTTGTAGTATCCTTTAAGTGATACACGGTGAGAACGTGAGTAATCTCCAGTAGTTTCGTCAAAGTTTACAGATGGAGCTGTTACTTTGTAGTGTGTACGACGTTTGTTTTTCTTCGCTTTTGAAGTGCGACGTGCAGGTACTGCCATTTTGATTTCTCCTTTAGGTATTTATATTCGATTCAATCTACTGATTTTCATCAACCATATTAGAATAACACATTTTTTTTGTAAAGTAAAGTTACTTGACAAAAAAAGATGAAAAAATTCTCCTGTCAGTCCTAGCAGACAGGAGAAGGTGTTAAATATCAATCTCAAATGGTTCGTCAATGGTTTCTGATACGTATTTTCCGTCTTTCTTCCGTTGTTTGACACATTCTGTGAGGAGATATTCGATTTGCCCATTGACTGAACGAAAGTCATCTTCTGCCCATGATGCGAGTGCAGCGTATAACTTTGTTGAGAGTCGAAGGGGGATCTGCTTCTTTTTAGCTTCAGCCATCTTTAGTAAAGACTTCCTGTGTTGACAATTGGTTGTGCATCATGATTGCCACAGAGTACGACAAGGAGATTTGAAACCATGGCAGCTTTTCGTTCTTCGTCAAGCTCTACCAATTCCCCTTCATTAAGCCGTTCTAGTGCCATTTCAACCATTCCTACAGCACCATCTACAATCATCTTACGTGCATCAATAATGGCAGATGCTTGTTGGCGTTGAAGCATAACAGCTGCAATTTCTGGAGCGTAAGCTAGGTAAGTAATACGCGCTTCAAGGATTTCCAAGCCAGCATCCTCAACACGACTTTGGATTTCTTCACGAATACGGTTAGCCACAATTTCGCTAGAGCCACGGAGACTACCTTCGTCTGCTTGCCCGTCACCCGTAGTATCCACATTAGGAGACACATCGTAAGGATAGATGCGGACAATATTACGGAGGGCGCTATCACATTGTAATGAAAGATATTCTTTATAGTTATCAACGTTGAAGACTGCCTTAGCGGTATCGACAACTCTCCAAGTTACCGCGATACCGATTTCTACAGGGTTTCCTAGACAATCATTGATTTTTTGACGGGAATTGCTCAAGGTCATAACTTTGAGGGAAATCTGTTTCTTGCCAATTTCAAGATTTACATCATTGCCATTTGATGATTTAGAACCTAAAAAAGGAGATTTTGTGCTAACATCACCACTTTGTCCAAGTCGAGTGTGGTTTGCAGGGTTGACTGCTACGCTGAAGGGATTGACAAAGTAAAAACCAGGTTCTTTAATAGTACCTGTATAGTTACCAAAGAGTGTTAGAACCAAAGCTTCTTGAGGTTTGACAACTTTTAAACCAACATGAGCTAGTGCTGCAATTACGATTAGTACAAGTCCGATAATAATTCCAAAAATGTTTTCCGAACCAGCGCCCATTACAAATATAAAGACACCAAGAACGAGCGCTAATTCAATGAGAATCAATGCCAAAACACCATTTGGTTTTGAGTGTAAAGTTTTTTCAGTCATAAGAATGACCTCCTGTTATATGATATCTAAATGATATCACTTTAATTTATAAAGTCAAGAAATAAATGTAACATTTTTAAAGAAAATATCACTGTAAAGAATTTTCTGAAAATTCAAGAATTTTCTTCTGTTCATTGCTTTTAAAATGTGCTATAATAGTAAAAACTGAAATGGGAGGGAACAAATGACTGAATTAGATAAACGTCACCGCAGTAGCATTTATGACAGTATGGTAAAATCACCAAACCGTGCCATGCTTCGTGCGACTGGTATGACAGATAAGGACTTTGAAACACCGATTGTGGGGGTTATTTCGACTTGGGCAGAAAATACACCATGTAACATCCACTTGCATGATTTTGGGAAATTAGCTAAAGAAGGTGTCAAATCTGCAGGAGCTTGGCCTGTGCAGTTTGGAACTATCACTGTAGCGGACGGGATTGCCATGGGAACGCCTGGTATGCGTTTCTCTTTGACATCTCGTGATATCATTGCAGACTCAATCGAGGCAGCTATGGGAGGCCACAACGTGGATGCCTTTGTTGCTATTGGTGGTTGTGACAAGAACATGCCTGGTTCCATGATTGCCATTGCTAATATGGATATCCCAGCCATTTTCGCCTATGGTGGAACTATTGCACCGGGAAATCTTGATGGAAAAGACATCGACTTGGTTTCTGTCTTTGAGGGTATCGGAAAATGGAATCACGGTGACATGACAGCTGAGGACGTGAAACGTCTCGAATGTAATGCCTGCCCTGGCCCTGGTGGCTGTGGTGGTATGTATACTGCTAATACCATGGCGACTGCTATCGAAGTTCTAGGGATGAGTTTGCCAGGCTCTTCATCTCACCCAGCTGAATCAGCTGATAAGAAAGAAGATATCGAAGCAGCAGGACGTGCTGTTGTTAAGATGTTGGAGCTCGGTCTTAAACCATCAGATATCTTGACTCGTGAAGCCTTTGAAGATGCCATTACTGTAACTATGGCTCTCGGTGGTTCTACTAATGCCACTCTTCACTTGCTTGCCATTGCCCATGCTGCCAATGTTGACTTGTCACTTGAGGACTTCAATACGATCCAGGAGCGTGTGCCTCACTTGGCTGATTTGAAACCATCTGGCCAGTATGTCTTCCAAGACCTCTACGAAGTCGGTGGTGTCCCTGCAGTTATGAAGTACTTGCTGGCAAATGGTTTCCTTCATGGAGACCGTATCACATGTACTGGTAAGACTGTCGCTGAGAACTTGGCTGACTTTGCAGACCTCACACCAGGTCAAAAAGTCATCATGCCACTTGAAAATCCAAAACGTGCAGATGGTCCGCTTATCATCTTGAACGGGAACCTTTCTCCTGACGGTGCGGTTGCCAAGGTATCAGGTGTTAAAGTGCGTCGTCACGTTGGTCCAGCTAAGGTCTTTGACTCAGAAGAAGATGCTATTCAAGCCGTTCTGACAGATGAAATCGTTGATGGCGATGTAGTCGTTGTTCGTTTTGTTGGACCTAAGGGTGGTCCTGGTATGCCTGAGATGCTGTCACTTTCATCAATGATCGTCGGTAAAGGTCAAGGAGACAAGGTTGCCCTCTTGACAGACGGACGTTTCTCTGGTGGTACTTATGGTCTGGTTGTTGGACATATCGCTCCTGAAGCTCAGGATGGTGGACCGATTGCCTACCTTCGTACAGGCGATATCGTTACGGTTGACCAAGATACCAAAGAAATTTCCATGGCCGTATCTGAGGAAGAACTTGAAAAACGTAAGGCAGAAACAACCTTGCCACCACTTTACAGCCGCGGTGTCCTTGGTAAATATGCCCACATCGTATCATCTGCTTCACGCGGAGCCGTGACAGACTTCTGGAATATGGACAAGTCAGGTAAAAAATAAACAAGGATAAAAAGACCCCAAAAGCAAGACTTTTAATTTCTAACTTTTGGGTTTTTTTAAAAAGTAGTGTAAAATTCATAGAAAATTAGGAGAATGAAATGGGAAAAAACATTATTGATACTATAAAAAGTGAAAATGAGTCATATTCGGATGATTCTTTATTTAACATTACATCATTTGGAACAGATTTATCTTATAGAGAAATAGTTACTATGTATGAAGATGGAGATTTGGAAAAACCCGAATTACAAAGGAAGTATGTATGGACAAAAAAGGAAGCAAGTAGATTTATAGATTCTGTTTTACTAGGATTACCTGTACCAAGTATTTTTTTAGCCAAAACAGAAGATGATAAAAGACTAATTGTAGACGGATACCAGAGAATAATGACAATGTATGATTATATGAATGGTATATTTTCTGGAGATAATAAAGTTTTTAAATTGGCAAAGACAAAAGAAATAAATTCTCAATGGCGAGGAAAGGCATTTTCAGAGTTAACAGATGAACAAAAACGTAGAATACGCACTTCGCCTATTCATGCAATAATTTTCGAACAAAAAGTTCCTAAAAATGATACTGGCATGTATCAAATTTTTGAAAGGATTAATACAGGAGGTAGAACTTTAAAACCTCAAGAAATTAGAAACTGTGTTTATCATGGGAATTTTAATAAACTGTTATTTGAATTAAATAGAGAAGAGATATGGAGAAAAGTTCTTGGTTCAGAGTCAGAAGATAGTAGAATGGCTGATGTAGAACTTATTTTAAGATTCTTTGCATTTTCTGATATTATATCAAGAGATGAAATTCGTCAAAATCAAATAATACTAAGCAAATTTTTGAATGATTATATGGAAGATTTTCGAAATTTGAATGAATTGGAATATAAAAACAAAAAAGAAATATTTATTAATACAATTAACTTTTTGCATACAACAATAGGATTGAATGTTTTTAGAACATTAAAACGAAAAAATCAAGATATTATTTGGGCGAAAAGAGTTAATCCAGTAGTTTTTGATGCTGTATGTTCAGCTAGTGTTTTTGTGAGTGAAAAACAATCTGATAAATTAACAACTACATTGGAAAAGTATATCGAATTACTAGAAGATGAAAGTTTTAAAGAATCAACAACTAATAGAACTACAAATATAGAGCATATAAAAATCAGAATAAGTAGAGCTGCAATGATTTTATATGGAGTTGAGATTAGTTATGAATGAAGATGAAAAAAGAATTTTAGATGATTGTGATTTGGAAATTAAGAATATTAAAACCTGGATAGATAGTAATAAATTAGATTCAAAAGTAAAATTCTTAGTTGCTTATGCTGTAATTAAAGCATCTGGTAGTATAGAATTAGTTTTTAAGTCTATGATTAATACTTTTTTATCTCAAAATTGCATTGATGAAACTAAAGTATTTTTAATAAAAAATATCATTGATAGTTCGGCAAATCCATCATCGGGTATTATTGAGAAATATCTAGAACAATTTGATGGCAGAAGAAAAGTAAGGTTCTCAGACTTGTTGAATGGTTCTCAAGACAAAGGTAACTTAAATAGTTTAGTTAGCCTAAGAAATGATATTGCACATGGACGGCCACTAAATTCATCGATTAATAATGTTGAATCATATTTTGAATCAGGAAAAAAAATTTTAGAAATATTGGAAGAAGTTATAAACAATTCGTCTGACACACCCGAATAGCTTATCTCTGCAATTTCATAAAATCTACCTCTCGTTAAAAATTACTTTCTATTCTGGAGTTATGAGTATATATCAGATGACTTAACATATCAACAAAAAGCTACTAAGTGTAAATACTGTTTCTTAGTAGCTTTTTGCATTTTCTATTAAAGACTTTCAGTTAGATCATATATTTTAATACCCTCAATTGCTCCTTGATTGTTCGCTTTTGCTTTTATCGTGGTGGCAGTCCAAGGGCAATACGACCGTAGCGACTGATTCGTGTGATTTTCCAAGCAGGTGACCAGGTGACTTCAACCTTGACATCTTCAATCCCCTCGATTTGTTTCAGACCTGCAACGATTTCAATAGGCAAACTTTCTGCACAATCGCAGGCAGTGTCGGTGAAGGTCATGACAATCTTACAGAGCCCTGTTTCATCCAGATTGATTTCATAAATCAGCCCTAGATTGTAAACATCCAATTCCACATCTGTATCAAAAACCTTCTCTAGTTTTTCGATAATTTGGTCTTGTATGGCCAAAGCGCGGTCATTGATTTTGATATCGTCTCTCATTACAGTCCCTCCACATGATAAATATCCTCTATTTTCTCATAATTCTGACAATTTGGCAAGTTTTTGATGAATTTTCTGAAAAATATGATAAAATGAAGAAAATACTGAATCAAGGGGAAGCCTATGGAGCAGATTGGAAAAGTCTTTAGACAATTACGAGAGTCAAGAAATATCTCGCTGAGACAAGCAACTGGGGGACAATTTTCGCCGTCTATGTTATCTCGCTTTGAAACTGGTCAGAGTGAGCTTTCGGTGGAAAAGTTTTTATTTGCCCTGGAAAATATATCTGCCAGTGTAGAGGAAATCCTCTTTCTGGCGAGAGGTTTTCAGTATGATACAGATTCTGAGTTGAGAAAAGAAATCATAGATGTCTTGGATCCAAAGAACATAGCTCCGCTTGAGGACTTGTATCGCAAGGAGTATCAAAAGCATGCCCATTCTCACAATAAACAGAAACATATTCTAAATGCCATTATTATCAAGTCTTATATGAAGAGCATGGACGAAAGGGTAGAGTTAACGGCAGAGGAGGGGAAAATCCTTCATGATTATTTGTTTTCTACCGAGATTTGGGGAATCTATGAACTAAATTTATTTTCAGTCAGTTCTGCCTTTCTATCTGTTTCTCTTTTCACTAGATATGTACGAGAAATGGTACGTAAATCTGATTTTCTAATGGAAATGTCTGGCAATCGAAATCTTTTTCACACTATACTATTGAATGGCTTTTTAGCTAGCATTGAATGTGAAGAATTTACCAATGCCTCTTATTTTAAACGTGTTATCGAAGAGCATTTCTACAATGAAAATGAAACCTATTTCCGAATTGTCTATTTGTGGGCGGAAGGTCTCCTTGATAGCAAGCAAGGCAGAGTCAAGGAAGGTCAGAAAAAGATGGAAGATGCTGTCCGTATTTTTGAGATGCTAGGCTGTAACAAATCTGCCGAATACTATAGAAAAACGACCGATTGTTGAATATCTGCAAACTAAGAAAATTATTTAAAATTTGAAGCGATAGAATTGTTGAGCTCTCACAGGTTATCAAAGAAGTTCTATCGTTTTTTTGGTCATTTTGTTTGTTGCATATATTCAAAAGTTTTTCCTCTAAAATTTCTAAGTGCTATACTATAGTCATACTTCACATAAAACTTCTACTCTTCGAAAATCAAATTCAAACCACGTCAGCTTCACCTTGCCGTACTCAAGTACAGCCTTCGGCTAGCTTCCTAGTTTGCTCTTTGATTTTCATTGAGTATTCGAACAAGAAGGGAGATTATCTATGAAACTATTGTTTAGAAATCAAGCTTATCGACTCTTGACTTTGTCACGCTTCTTCAATGCTTTTGGTGCTTCGATTTTTAATCTGGTATTTATCGTCTATGCATCGACCCTGTCACAAGCATCTTTTGCTGTTGCTATGGCGAATATTGTCATGATCATTCCCACGCTCTTTACAGTTTTTGTAGGGATTCGGGCAGATTACACGAGGGATAAGGTTAAATGGATGGTCTATAGCGGTTTGTTTCAGGCGGTTTTATTTTTTCTAGCAGCCCTAGTTGTTCAGCAAGCTAGTCTCTTTGCCTTTTCTAGCCTGTGTTTAATCAATGTCATTAGTGATGTCATCAGTGATTTTGCAGGTGGCTTGCGCATGCCTCTTATTAAGGAAAAAGTAGCTGAAGATGATTTGATGGAGGCTTATTCTTTTTCCCAATTCATCACCTATATTTCAGCTATTGGTGGTCAAGCTTTTGGAGTCTGTCTCTTAGGTCTATCGGTCAACAATTTTTCTCTCGTTGCGGGAATCAATGCCTGTTTTTTCCTCGCATCAGCTTCTGTTCTCTTTTTAGGAAGAAGCAAATTGAGCCTGTCAATTTCATCTCCTGATGGTGAATCACTTAAAAATGAGAGTCTATCTATCAAAGACCAGTTCCTAACGATTTACCGAAATTTACGTCTCGTTTTTCTTAAAAGTGGACAGAAAAACTTTGGTTTTATGCTCTCTGCTGTCTTGCTTATCAATGCCTTGGGTGGCGCTTTGGGTGGAATTTATAATATCTTCTTTTTGAGCCATTCTCTTTTGGACTTTTCTTACACAGAGGCATTATTTATCAGTCAAGTCTGTGCTTTGTTAGCAATCATCATCAGTAGCCTTACGGGCAATGATTATTTTGGGAAGCAGTCCTTGCCTAGATTGATGATGTGGGTGACCGTAGGACTCAGTCTAGTTGGTCTAGCTAATTTATTCAATCAAGTCGTACTTGGTTTACTATTTCTCTGTTCAACTCTGTATGTGTCTGGTAAAGTTCAACCAAAGATTAGTGCCATGCTCCTGAAAAATCTAGCACCAGAGGTTCTAGCTCGTACCAGTAATTTTTTAGGTTTATTATTTACCTTATCCATACCTGTGGGAACAGCTTGTTTTTCACTAGTAGCCGTATGGAATATACAGTTGACTTGGATGCTATTTGTTGGTCTTTCCTTGCTAGCTATTCTTTTGACAGTTCTTAATCTTAAAAATGATATTTGAATCCTAATTTTTTTCTCACTGTTTTAATCCCTCTATTTATGGTAAAATAAGACTATTAAGTTTAAAGAGGATTCCCTATGAAATTACAAAAACCAAAAGGAACGCAGGATATTTTACCTGCTGAATCTGCCAAATGGCAGTACGTTGAGGGCTTTGCCCGTGAGATTTTCAAGCGCTACAACTATGCAGAAGTGCGTACGCCTATTTTTGAGCATTACGAGGTTATCAGTCGCTCTGTCGGAGATACAACGGATATCGTAACCAAGGAAATGTACGACTTTTATGACAAGGGTGACCGTCATATTACCCTCCGTCCAGAAGGAACTGCGCCCGTTGTTCGTTCCTATGTGGAAAATAAACTCTTCGCCCCAGAAGTGCAAAAGCCAAGTAAGTTCTACTACATGGGCCCTATGTTCCGCTATGAGCGTCCACAGGCAGGACGTTTGCGCCAGTTCCACCAGATTGGTGTTGAGTGTTTTGGCTCTAGCAATCCAGCTACCGATGTGGAAACAATCGCGATGGCGGCCCATTTCTTGAAAGAAATCGGTATCCAAGGTGTCAAATTACATCTTAACACTCTTGGAAATCCTGAGAGCCGTGCGGCATACCGTCAAGCCTTAATTGACTATTTGACACCGCTCAAGGAGACCTTGTCTAAGGATAGCCAACGTCGTTTGGAGGAAAATCCTCTCCGTGTCTTGGACTCTAAAGAAAAAGAAGACAAGGTAGCAGTAGAGAATGCGCCTTCTATCTTGGACTTCCTTGATGAAGAAAGCCAAGCACACTTTGATGCTGTGCGTCAGATGTTGGAAAATCTTGGAGTAGACTATATCATCGATACCAATATGGTACGTGGTCTGGACTACTACAACCACACCATTTTCGAGTTTATCACAGAGATTGAGGGCAATGACCTGACAGTCTGTGCGGGTGGTCGCTACGATGGTTTGGTTTCTTACTTTGGAGGCCCTGAAACTGCTGGCTTTGGTTTTGGACTTGGTGTAGAGCGCCTGCTTCTCATTCTTGAAAAGCAAGGTGTGGCTCTCCCTATCGAAAACGCCCTAGATGTCTATATCGCAGTCTTGGGTGATGGAGCAAATGTCAAAGCTCTAGAACTAGTACAAGCTCTTCGCCAACAAGGCTTCAAAGCAGAGCGTGATTACCTCAACCGTAAGCTCAAAGCTCAGTTCAAGTCAGCCGATGTCTTTGCGGCTAAGACCCTCATCACCCTAGGAGAAAGTGAAGTCGAAAGCGGACAAGTGACAGTGAAGAACAACCAAACCCGAGAAGAAGTGCAAGTATCACTTGAGGCTATCAGCCAAAACTTCTCAGAAATATTTGAAAAACTAGGGTTTTATACTCAATGAAAATCAAAGAGCAAACTAGGAAGCTAGCCGCAGGCTGTACTTGAGTACGGCAAGGTGAAGCTGACGTGGTTTGAATTTGATTTTCGAAGAGTATTAATGATAGATAAACTGGTCAGGAACTTACTCCTGACCTTTTTCTTTTGCAAAATGACAAAAATCATAAACTTTTTGACAAATATGCTTGTCAAAAAGAAAAAGATGTGTTACAATGTAAGCAAGTTAAGAAATAGAAAGCAGAAAGGAGCTATGATGTGGGTAGTATTTATACTATTTATGATTTTCTTTTATTCTAATAATTCTAAAAAAATCAAGAAACTAGAGAATAAAATCAAAAAGCTTGAGCGAAAAGAGAAAGGAAATATAGAAATGTCAAGATTATTGCAAGAATTAATTGGGAAAAATCCAACAATCGTTGGACAAGTGTTTGGAACATCTTTATGGGAAGTTGTGGATGTTGATGAGGAATGGGTCAAACTACGTAGTGTTGATAAAGAGGGGAAAGAAAAATTCAAGTTGCAACGTATTGAGGATATCCAAACCGTTGAATTTGACGGAGAGTAGGTGTGTAACATGCAACTAAAAAATCGTCTAAAAGAGCTGCGGGCTCGCGATGGCCTCAATCAAACCGACCTAGCTAAGCTAGCAGGGGTTTCCAGACAGACCATTAGTCTACTAGAACGGGATGAGTACACCCCATCCATTATCATTGCCCTGAAAATATCTCAAATTTTCAACGAAACAGTCGAATCGGTATTTCGCTTGGAGGAGGACGAGTGATGAACAAGTATAAAGTGATTTATTATGTAGTTGCCATAGCTCTATTAGTCAGCCTGTGTCTACTAATTGGAACAAATCTAGGATGGTTTGATCTCTATTACAGCGACCAATTTATCTGGGCCTACTTTGCTCTTATCCCAGTCGTTGACTGGATTGAAAAGAAATCCAAAAATCTAGCAAGTGAAAAAGGAGAATGAATATGAAAAAGAAAAAGAAACATGGATTGTTATTTTTAATGTCTGTTGTCTTGGGAGGTTTCTTGGGCATGTTTGTAGGGATGTTTAAGGCACGTGCCGAATCCCACGAAATTATGTTAGATGTAAAAGTCTTGATACCATGGATATCAGCTATTTGTTTACTGATAGGTTTTATTAGCATTCTTTTGACGTTCAATTTCTTAAAGAAAAGCAGAAAATTTCACTCCTTGTATCAAGAGGAAATGGATGATGATTTGAATGAAACCTATTATGTGCAAATGTATCGGAATCTTGAGTTTGGAACTATTGCTTTTAATATTACAAGTGTAGCGATTTTGTTGGCTCTTTTCATCTCATTAAATGAAGTGATTGTACTAAATGGAAGCCATCTAACCTTATCTCTTTCTTTTTTGGTATTAGTGCTGATTTTCAGTGTTCAAAAATATCTTTTTAAGACCATTGCGATTGTTCGTCAGTTTGATTTGGCATTTTTTTCTACACCAAAGGATGTCATGGACTTTATCAATTCTTACGACGAAGGGGAGCGTCAGGCTAATTTAGAACAAGGTTTTCAGATTTTATTCAAATTAAACCAATATGTCTTGCCAGGTCTCTACATTCTAATTGATCTCTTTTCCTTACTGACAGGAGAGATTCAGCTACTAGCCTTCTTGCTTGTCGGAACTATCCATGTTTATATCAATGTGATGCAGTTACCTATGGTAAAACGTTATTTTAAATAGGAGTCCTTTATGAAACTACTTAAAAACCTTGGCTGGTTTCTTCTAGCCATTCTATCCTTTTTATTCATCTATGGCTTCATTCAGGTGCTCGCGACTACGTCGCTTGCCTTAGGCGGTTCACCCTATGCTGTGACCTTGCTCTATGTGGCCTTGGCTGGAGTTTATGTGTACGGCATTTACAAATGGTATCAGAAAGGTCCTGTTTGTATTGAGAAGAGTGGCTTCAACCGATTTATTTGGCTTCCTGCCTTGGTTTGGTTCTTATCTCTGGTTGTCCAGTTTTTCTTGCCAAATGATCCTTCAGTAAATCAGCAAATAGCGATAGACTTGACCTTGTCTCAACCACTTTTCTCATTCTTTGCGGTCGTTATTTTTGCTCCTTTGACGGAAGAACTTATCTTTAGAGGGATGTTAGCACGATACCTCTTTCCTAAGCAGGACAATAGGAAACAAACTCTGATTTTTCTTCTGGTATCCAGTGTTCTGTTTGCCTTGATTCATTTCCCAGGTGATGTGCAACAATTTTTTGTCTATTTTAGCCTTGGTTTTAGCTTGGGCTTGGCTTATATTAGCAGAAAAGGTCTGGTCTACAGTATTTCTCTCCACGCTTTGAATAATTTAGTCGGCTTTTTGATGATTCTCATGCTATAATAGAGTCAGGAGGTCACATGAAACGAGTAATTTTATTAGCAGTGATTCAAGCAGTTGTTCTATTTTTCATCATTGGGGGATTAGCTTATGCCTTCAAAGGTGATTTCTTCTATAGCCATCTCGCAGTGGTCTTTGCCCCTATTGCAGGTGTCTTGCGCTTTGGGACAGCTTATACAACAGAAATTGTCTTGCCTCGAAAGGCAGCCGAAATCGCTGAAAAGCGTAAAGCAGGCAAAAATTCAAAATAAAAGAGTCCGATGAACTTCATCGGATTTTTGTATGGACGCTAATTTTTAGGGCCTTCACTTGATTTTTAAAGACTGACAAACTTTTCTGCTGATTTTCATGAAGAGCCTGCGCTTTTATGGTAAAATAGTAACAGAATAAAAGAGGAGAGAAACAATGAAACGTAGTATGTATGCTGGTCGTGTTCGTGAGGAACACATCGGACAAGAAATGACCTTGAAAGGATGGGTTGGCCGTCGTCGTGATCTTGGTGGTTTGATCTTTATCGACCTTCGTGACCGTGAAGGAATCATGCAGTTGGTTATCAACCCTGAAAAAGTATCTGCAGAGGTTATGGCAACAGCTGAAAGCCTTCGTAGCGAATTTGTTATCGAGGTGACTGGACAGGTCGCTGCGCGTGAGCAAGCCAATGATAAGTTGCCAACTGGTGCAGTTGAGTTAAACGTGACAGCTCTGACCGTGCTTAATACAGCTAAGACAACACCATTTGAGATTAAGGATGGCATTGAGGCCAATGACGATACGCGTTTACGTTACCGTTACCTTGACCTTCGCCGTCCAGAAATGCTGGAAAATCTTAAACTTCGTGCCAAGGTGACCCACTCTATCCGCAACTACTTGGATGAGTTGGAGTTTATCGACGTGGAGACACCATTCCTTTCTAAGTCAACTCCTGAAGGGGCGCGTGACTACTTGGTGCCATCTCGTGTTAATAAAGGGCATTTCTACGCTCTTCCTCAAAGTCCACAAATCACGAAACAGCTCTTGATGAATGCTGGTTTTGACCGTTACTACCAAATCGTTAAATGTTTCCGTGATGAAGACTTGCGTGGAGATCGCCAGCCTGAGTTTACCCAGGTCGACTTGGAAACATCTTTCCTTACTGAGCAAGAAATCCAAGATATTACAGAAGGCTTGATTGCCCGCGTGATGAAGGAAACAAAAGGCATCGAAGTGACGCTTCCATTCCCTCGTATGAAGTATGATGACGCTATGGCTCTCTATGGTTCTGACAAACCAGATACTCGTTTTGACATGTTGCTCCAGGACTTGACAGAAGTGGTCAAAGGTGTAGACTTTAAAGTCTTTTCAGAAGCACCTGCTGTAAAAGCAATTGTAGTCAAAGGCGCTGCGGACAACTATTCACGTAAAGACATCGACAAGATGACGGAAGTAGCCAAGCAGTACGGTGCTAAAGGCCTTGCTTGGGTCAAGGTAGTTGATGGAGAATTAAACGGACCAGTTGCTAAGTTCTTGACGGGGATTCAGGCAGACTTGACTGTAGCGCTTGCTCTTGAAGATAAGGACTTGGTTCTCTTTGTGGCGGATACGCTTGAAGTGGCCAATGCAACTCTTGGTGCCCTTCGTGGACGTATTGCCAAAGAGCTTGGCTTGATTGATAACGATAAATTCAACTTCCTTTGGGTGGTTGACTGGCCAATGTTTGAATGGTCTGAAGAAGAAGGTCGCTACATGAGCGCCCACCATCCATTCACACTTCCACAGGAAGAGACTGCTCACGAATTAGAAGGTGATTTGGCGAAGGTTCGTGCCATTGCTTACGATATTGTCTTGAACGGTTATGAGCTTGGTGGTGGTAGCCTTCGTATTAATCAAAAAGACCTTCAAGAACGCATGTTCAAGGCTCTTGGTTTCTCAGCCGAAGAAGCAAATGACCAGTTTGGCTTCCTTCTTGAAGCCATGGACTATGGTTTCCCACCACACGGTGGCTTGGCTATCGGACTTGACCGATTTGTCATGCTCTTAGCAGGAGAAGAAAATATCCGTGAAGTCATTGCCTTTCCTAAGAATAACAAGGCAACTGACCCAATGACACAAGCTCCTTCAACAGTAGCTCTCAAACAACTAGAGGAACTCAGCTTACAAGTAGAAGAAGATGAAACAAGCAAAACGAATTAAGCGGTGGCGCTATTATCTGCGCCGCTTTGCTCATCAAATAAAAATTTTACGTGTCTTACAAAGCATCTCTCGCGAAAAATATGATGAGAAGATTTCGGCTTCTCTGGTCTATGGTTTTTTATCAGCAGTGGCGGTCAATTTCTTTTTCCAACCAGGGCATGTGTATTCGAGTGGTGCAACAGGTCTGGCACAGATTATCTCTGCCTTGAGTAATCACTGGTTTGGTTTTCACATTCCGATTTCACTGACCTTTTACGCCATTAATTTTCCTTTGATGGTCTTGGCTTGGTATCAGATTGGCCATAAGTTTACAATCTTTACCTTTATTACGGTTTCCATGAGTTCCTTCTTTATCCAGTTTGTCCCTGTGGCGACCTTGACGGAGGATCCTATTATCAATGCCCTTTTTGGGGGCGTTGTCATGGGCTTGGGGATTGGTTTTGCTCTTCGAAACAATATCTCCAGTGGGGGGACGGATATCGTCAGCCTGACCATTCGCAAGAAAACGGGTAAGAACGTAGGTAGTATTTCTTTCTTGGTAAATGGAACCATCATGCTGATAGCAGGTTTGACCTTTGGTTGGAAATACGCTCTTTACTCTATGATTACCATCTTTGTCTCTAGCCGTGTAACAGACGCTGTCTTTACCAAGCAAAAACGGATGCAGGCCATGATTGTGACCAATCATCCAGACAAGGTAATTGAAAAAATCCATAAAAAATTGCACCGCGGAGCAACCATGATCCACGATGCAGAAGGAACCTATAATCACGAAAGAAAGGCAGTTTTAATCACTGTCATTACACGTGCAGAGTTTAATGAATTTAAACAGATTATGAAACAGGTGGATCCAGGTGCCTTTGTCTCTGTATCTGAGAATGTTCATATTCTAGGACGATTCGTTGAAACAGATAATTAGTAACTAAAAAAACCAGCGCGAGCTGGTTTTTATTTTTCGATAATTTTGTGGGCAATTAACTGACGATAACAAATTTGTTTATTGCTTTTAGCATCGCTGATAATCTGGAGGATAGTTTCAAAGGAAACACGACCAAGCTCCAAACTATTGATATCGACATAGGCCGCCAAGTTGAGCTTGGGATTGACTGAGTCGAAACTGAGAACAGGGACATCCAGTTGGTGCTTAGCAATATAGTCACAGACCCCTTCGGCTAGGAGGCTATCGGTTGTAATGATAGCATCAATCTGCGGGTCATGCTGAAAGAGGAGTTTACTAAATTGGTACCCTTTTTCCTCTAGAAATTCATTTGCAAAGTAGGTCAGATTGTCATCAAGAGGCAGTTTGTATTGCTTGAGTGCTGACTCATAGCCTGTTAAACGGTCTTGCGTTACGAAGAGTCGCTTAGTCCCTCCAATGAAGGCAATTCGTTTGCAGCCTTTTTTGATAAAATATTCGGTTGCATCAAAACCAGCTTGGACATTGTCATTATCGACAAGAGGGATAAAGGGTGAAATGGATTTTCCTAGGATGAGGAAGGGGAACTGCTCATCAGCGACCAGCTTGACCAAGGGATCCTCCTCTTCGGCATAAAGGAAGATTAAACCATCCACACGTTTACCGTAAACCATCTGTGAAATAGCTTTAAGGCGCTCTTTTTCATCTTTACCTGTTGCAATCTGAATAGCGTAGTGGTTTTCAGATGCGACTTGGGCGATACCACGGAGGACAGATGGGAAGAAAGGATTTTGATAGAAGGCGTCTGAATCGTCAGGAAGGACCAAGCCGATAACTTGGGTATAACTGCTTACCAAACTACGAGCGTTGAGGTTGGGGTGGTAATTGAGTTCCTTCATCGCCTTGCGAACGCGTTTTTTTGTTTCGTCGCTAATGGTTGATTTGTTTTGAATAACACGGGTTACGGTTGAGGGCGAAACACCAGCAGCCTTGGCCACGTCTTTAATCGTAACGGGCATAAAAATCTCCTATTTATGGTAATCTGGATCACGGAAATGCGTTTTATAAAAGATAGTGACCAGATACAGAACAAAAAGAATGTTTTGTACAGTAATCAGGGTTGTCATATTTTGGCCAAATAATCCCAAAATCAGCGTAATCAGAGTTGGTAATCCTAAACAGTTCAAGATAAAATGGTAGCACTCTTTAAAGGTCCTAAATGAAAAGAGGCGGGATTTCTTAGTGATATAAAGGAGAAGACTCGCTCCTAGAGAGACGATAAAGAAATTCAAACCAAAGAGGAAGCTAGCACCGAGAACTAGGAAGAGACTGATATAGACACGATTTTGCTGGTACCAGTCTTTAGAAATGGCTTGGGTCAAGCTGTCTTTACTTTTGAAACTCTCAGTCTCAATCGCTCGGTAAGAGATACGGGTCAGCTCTTTACTTTCCTTGCTGATGACGAGCTCATTCGTATCGAAATGCAGTTGCAAGTCCTTAGGTAATTCCTTGCTTTGATTTGGACCGATCACAATAGAAGGCGCTTGACTAGCTGTGCCTGTATAAGTTAATTTGCCATCAACAATTGTAGCATGTTCGGAGAGATCCTGGACAACCTTATCTGTCAATGGTTCATAGACATTATCGATAAAGGTTTCTAGTGGATAAGTCTCCTGGGAGCTATTTTGGATGGCAATGGGTACCATAGACAAGCTGATAAGGAAGATACTGGTAAAGAGAAGCTGAAACCAGTTGAGTCCGAAACGTTTGGACAGGGGCTTACGAAATCCCCAAATACTTGAAAAATAAGAAAATGGATATGGAAGCATAGGTATCTTTCTAAAAGGTGTTTTCTATATGAGTATTATTATATAGAGAAATGTGCTTTATTTCAAGTCTAGGAGACAAATTGCTTGATACAAGGATAGTTTTATAGTCACAAGCTCCAAAATGAAAAAGGGTGGCGGGGATATATTATCCCTTGTCGCCACCACTTGTAAGTCCTGAAACAAAGTTCTTTTGTAGGAAGAAGAAGAGAATACAGATTGGAAGGGCGATGAGAATAGCACCTGCTGAGAAGTAGGCAATCTTCATGTTTTTCGCATTGTTAACGAAGGTTTGGAGACCTACGGCAACAGTAAAGTATTCTTTCTCACGAAGCAAGAAACTAGAGAGGATGTAGTCCCCGAAAGGTCCCATGAAGGCCCAGAGAGCTTGTACGGCAACCATTGGGCGAACAAGTGGAAGAACAATTTGCCAGAAGCGGCGGAAGTGTCCTGCACCGTCTAGTTTTGCAGATTCGTCTAGAGACATTGGCACTGTATCGAAGTAGCCTTTCATCAACCAAGCATTCATCGGGATACCACCACCAACGTAGAGGAAGATGAGGAACCAGCTGTGGTTAAGGGCGTTCAACATAAGCGCCATAACGAAGAAGGCTGTCAAAGCGGCCATGGTTGGCACCATTTGGATAATCAAGAAGAAGACCAAACTTTGTTTACGAGCCAAGAAGTTGTAACGGCTGTAAGCATAACCAGCAAGTACGATAATACTTGTTTGAACAGCCATGGTAATCAAGGCGATAATCAACGTGTTGAGGTACCAAGTACCGTACAAGGTTTCAGAGAAGAGTCCTTGGAAGTTAGCAAAACTAAAGTCGACGTTGCTGTCTAGTTTAAAGGCTACTACGTTACCAGTCTTGAAGGCTGACATAATGGTAATCAAAAGTGGATAGATAATCACAATTGATAGACCAATCAGGTAAAGGTATGTAAGGGTTTGAGTCAGTCTACGTTTGAGTTTAATTGAGTTATTCATCTTAGACGTCCTCCATATCAAATGCGTGTAGTTTCTTGAATGCGATCATAGAGATTGAGATGACAATGATAGAGATAATCAAGGTAACAGCTGCCGCCATAGAGTATTGAGGAGATGTACCTGTTGTCAAACGGTAGATCCATGAAATCAAGATATCGGTTGAACCAGCTCCACCACCGACACTACCAGGTCCTCCAGCATTGAAGAGGTACATGATAGAGAAGTTGTTAAAGTTGAAGGTGTATTGGCTAATTAAAGTAGGTGCCGCAACCGCCAAGATCATTGGGAAAGTGATGTTGCGGAATTTTTGCCAAGCATTGGCACCGTCAATATAAGCTGCTTCGTAAAGGTCATTAGGAATAGATTGTAAGATACCCAAAGTCAAAACGTAGATGTATGGGAATCCAAGCCAACCTTGCATCATAATCAAGGCAATCTTAGTCCAGGTTGGGTCTGTTTTCCAAGGAATAAGAGCCCCATCAAGGAAAGGAAGGAATTTAGCCAAGATTGGCAATACTTGAGTGTTGATGGCTCCGACGCTATCATTAAACATGTTTGAGAATGTCAAGATAGTGATGAAGGCTGGAACAGCCCAAGGAAGAAGGAAAATAACACCAAAGATACGTTTTCCTTTGATAAACGGTTGGTTAGCAATGATAGCTGTGAAGATACCAATCACAATCTGCAAAGTTGAGGCAGCCAAAGCCCAGATGATAGTCCAAGAAAGAACGGCACCAAAGGCAGAACGGAAGGTACTCAAGCTCCAGATGTTTGTAAAGTTGGTCAAACCAACCCAGTCCAACAATTTGTTTGGTGGCAAGTGTTGGAAGTCATAGTTAGTAAAGGCGATCATCAAGGTTACGATGACTGGGAAGATAATCGCAAAAGTCATTGCAACATAAGATGGAATGATCAAGAGGTAAGGGAAGCCATTTTCATAAATCCCTTTGATCATATCTTTGAGGGTACGTGGAACTGGGATTCCATTGTTAATACGTTTTGCAATTGTATGTGCATCTTTGATATTTGCGAAATAAAAGAGTACATAAACGACTACAAAGATTAAATGGAAGGCACCACGAATCAGCATAAAGAGGGAATTATCACGACCTGGCTTGTCACCAAGAGTGATGAGATTGCTCAATTCAGGGGCTGCAAGTGCTAGGAAGTAAAGGACGAATACAAGGGTTACACCAAGGAAGATAAAACCTTTTGCTTTTTGTTTATTGTAAATCTGTCCTAACCCAGGAATGATAGACAGCAGGGCTGCTTTACTAGGTTGTTGCTTTTCCATAATAACTCCTTTCATAGAATACTGGTTTTTAGATAAAACCTAAACTATTTATGTTTCTATTGATAAATTCAAAGGGGGATTTGAATTCCACCCCCCTTGAACAAATTTTTTATTCACCAAATTTTTGTTTGATTGTTTCTTTGATCAATGTTACAGCATCGTTAGCAGCTGTTTTAGCATCTTTCTTACCACTTACAGAGTCAAAGAGCATGTTAGCAGCTGGTTCCCAAACTGCAGACATTTGAGAGATGTTTGGCATTGGTTGAGCGTTCTTGAACTGTTTGATAACAGCTGTTGTCAACTCATCGTTTTTACCTTCAGCGTATGAACGAGCTTCAGTGTTAGCTGGGATTTCGTTAGTTGCATCGTAGAAGGCTTTTTGTTGTTCAGTTGAAACAAGGAAGTCTACAAATTTTTGTGCGCCTTCAAGGTTCTTAGTGCTTGATGGGATGATCCAAGCTTTACCACCACCGAATGCTGCGTAGTCTTTTCCGTTTGGAAGAGTTGGGATAGTAGCAACACCGTAGTTTACTTTAGCATCTTTGAATGCTTTAGCTTTCCAAGGTCCATCAATGATAGCAGCTGTTTTACCTTCTTGGAATTGAGTTTGGATTAAGTTTCCAGCAGCTGTACCATCTTGCATACCTTTAGGCCATTTTTCATACCAAGATTTAGCGTAGTTGATACCTGCGATAGCACCTTCGTTTGCAAGACCGATGTCTTTAGGATTTTTACCGTTATCGCCAAATACATAAGCTCCGTTACCAGCAAGAAGTCCGTATGCATAGTAGAAGTTTGTCCAGTCAGCTAGGAATGCAGAAGTTTTTCCATCTTCTCCAGCGAATGCGTATTTGCTATCTTTAGCAAGTTCTTCTAATTCAGCAAAAGTTTTTGGAGCGTCTTTTACCAAGTCTTTGTTGTAGTACATAACAAGTGACTCGATAACCGCAGGAGCACCGTAAACTTTACCGTCAGCAGCTGTTACAAGAGATTTAGTTTTATCATCTGTTTTAGCGCCGTCGCTCAATTTCACTTCTGAAAGTTGTCCGTCAGTACCAAGGCTACCTACACGGTCGTATGGAGCCATCATAACGTCAGCAGCTTGACCTGATTGGTTGTCAAGAGAAAGTTTGTCAAGACCACCAAGTTGGTCACCAGATTTGATGTTAACTTTTGTTCCTGATTCTTTTTCATAAGCCTTAGCAACTGTTTCAGCAAAAGCTTTGTATTGGTCTTCAACGTAAAGAGTGATTTCTTTACCTTCAGATGAACCAGCATCAGCAGCTTTTTCAGCAGGTTTGCTTCCGCAAGCTACCAAAAGCAAGCTAGCAAGTGTAGCAGTTCCAAGCACAGCAGCGCTCTTCATGAATTTAGATGACATAGTGTATTCCTCCTAAAGAATAACAAATTTTATAATGAGGAAACGCAAACGTTTTCCTTTATGGGACTAGTATAGCACAATCAGAAAGCGGTTGCAAGTGTTTTTTGTAAAAATTTTAAAAAAATTTCACGAAAAGGGTAAGCGTTTTATTTGTTTATAATGGTAGAAAATCTAAAAATCGCTTTTATTTTGTTTTTTTTAAAAAAGTTGAGAAAACGATTGCCTAATTTACAAATGGAAACTAAAGAGATTTGCTACTTTATTTCCAGCTCATAAGATAAGTGAAACCCTTATTCCTATTTTGTTTGTTTCCTGAAAGAATATATATACGAGTAAGAAGAAAAAAATTCTAAAAAATAATCAAAAAAGTTATTTAGAACCGCTTGCATTTATCAAGAAAATGAGCTATACTAGTAATAGCGCAAACGTTTGCGTTCATAAAAATGTAATATCTAACTATAAACACATGAGGTGCTTATTATGAAAAAACGTCAAAGTGGTGTGTTGATGCACATTTCTTCTCTTCCAGGAGCATACGGAATCGGATCATTTGGTAAAAGTGCTTACGACTTTGTTGATTTCTTGGTTCGCACAAAACAACGTTACTGGCAAATCCTTCCACTAGGAACAACTAGTTACGGAGATTCTCCTTACCAATCTTTCTCAGCCTTCGCAGGGAACACTCATTTTATCGATTTAGATATCTTGGTGGAACAAGGCTTGTTGCAAGCAAGTGACCTTGAAGGGGTTGACTTTGGTAGTGATGCGTCTGAAGTTGATTATGCGAAAATCTACTATGCACGTCGTCCTCTTTTAGAAAAAGCGGTAAAACGTTTCTTGGAAGTAGGAGATGTTAAAGATTTTGAGAAATTTGCTCAAGACAACCAATCATGGCTTGAACTCTTTGCAGAGTATATGGCTATCAAAGAGCATTTTGACAATCTTGCTTGGACTGAATGGCCAGATGCAGATGCTCGTGCTCGTAAAGCTTCAGCACTTGAAAGTTACCGTGAGCAATTGGCAGACAAGTTGGTTTACCACCGTGTGACTCAATACTTCTTCTTCCAACAATGGTTGAAATTGAAAGCTTACGCTAACGACAACCATATCGAAATCGTTGGAGACATGCCAATATACGTAGCGGAAGATTCAAGCGATATGTGGGCAAATCCACATCTCTTCAAGACAGATGTCAACGGTAAGGCGACTTGCATCGCAGGATGCCCACCAGATGAATTTTCTGCAACTGGTCAGCTTTGGGGTAACCCAATCTATGACTGGGAAGCAATGGACAAAGACGGCTACAAATGGTGGATTGAACGCTTGCGTGAAAGCTTCAAAATCTACGACATCGTTCGTATCGACCACTTCCGTGGCTTCGAATCTTACTGGGAAATCCCTGCTGGTTCTGATACAGCAGCACCTGGTGAGTGGGTGAAAGGTCCTGGCTACAAGCTTTTTGCAGCCGTTAAGGAAGAACTTGGTGAGCTAAACATCATCGCTGAAGACCTTGGCTTCATGACTGATGAAGTTATCGAATTGCGTGAACGTACTGGCTTCCCAGGAATGAAGATTCTTCAATTTGCCTTCAACCCAGAAGACGAAAGCATCGATAGCCCACACTTGGCACCTGCTAACTCAGTTATGTACACAGGAACACACGATAACAATACGGTCCTTGGTTGGTACCGTAACGAGATCGATGATGCGACTCGTGAATACATGGCTCGCTACACTAACCGTAAAGAATACGAAACAGTGCCACATGCTATGCTTCGTACAGTCTTTTCATCAGTTAGCTTCATGGCAATTGCAACTATGCAAGATTTGCTAGAATTGGATGAGGCAGCTCGTATGAACTTCCCATCTACCCTTGGTGGAAACTGGTCTTGGCGTATGACTGAAGATCAATTGACACCAGCTGTCGAGGAAGGCTTGCTTGACTTGACAACAATCTATCGCCGAATCAATGAGAATTTGGTAGAATTAAAGAAATAATACAATATCAGGAGACATCTTAAACATGTTATCACTACAAGAATTTGTACAAAATCGTTACAATAAAACCATTGCAGAATGTAGCAATGAAGAGCTTTACCTTGCTCTTCTTAACTACAGCAAGCTTGCAAGTAGCAAAAAACCAGTTAACACTGGTAAGAAAAAAGTTTACTACATCTCAGCTGAGTTCTTGATTGGTAAACTTTTGTCAAACAACTTGATCAACCTTGGTCTTTACGACGATGTCAAAAAAGAACTTGCAGCTGCAGGTAAAGATTTGATCGAAGTTGAAGAAGTTGAATTGGAACCATCTCTTGGTAATGGTGGTTTGGGACGTTTGGCTGCCTGCTTTATCGACTCAATTGCTACTCTTGGTTTGAACGGTGACGGTGTTGGTCTTAACTACCACTACGGTCTTTTCCAACAAGTTCTTAAAAATAACCAACAAGAAACAATTCCAAATGCATGGTTGACAGAGCAAAACTGGTTGGTTCGCTCAAGCCGTAGCTACCAAGTACCATTTGCTCACTTCACATTGACATCAACTCTTTACGATATCGATGTACCTGGTTACAAGACAGAAACGAAGAACCGCTTGCGTTTGTTTGACTTGGATTCTGTTGATTCTTCTATCATTAAAGACGGTATCAACTTTGACAAGACAGACATCGCTCGCAACTTGACTCTTTTCCTTTACCCAGATGATAGTGACCGTCAAGGTGAATTGCTCCGTATCTTCCAACAATACTTCATGGTTTCAAACGGTGCGCAATTGATCATCGAAGAAGCAATCGAAAAAGGAAGCAACTTGCATGACCTTGCTGACTACGCAGTTGTCCAAATCAACGATACTCACCCATCAATGGTTATTCCTGAATTGATCCGTCTTTTGACTGCACGTGGTATCGAGCTTGACGAAGCAATCTCAATCGTTCGTAGCATGACTGCCTACACTAACCACACAATCCTTGCTGAAGCCCTTGAAAAATGGCCTCTTGAATTCTTGCAAGAAGTGGTTCCTCACTTGGTACCAATCATCGAAGAATTGGACCGTCGTGTGAAAGCAGAATACAAAGATCCAGCTGTTCAAATCATCGATGAGAGCGGACGTGTTCACATGGCTCACATGGATATCCACTACGGATACAGTGTTAACGGGGTAGCAGCACTCCACACTGAAATCTTGAAGAACTCTGAATTGAAAGCCTTCTACGACCTTTACCCAGAAAAATTCAACAACAAAACAAACGGTATCACTTTCCGTCGTTGGCTCATGCATGCCAACCCAAGACTGTCTCACTATTTGGATGAGATTATTGGAGAAGGTTGGCACCATGAAGCAGATGAGCTTGAAAAACTCTTGTCTTATGAAGACAAAGCAGCTGTCAAAGAAAAATTGGAAAGCATCAAAGCTCACAACAAACGTAAATTGGCTCGTCACTTGAAAGAACACCAAGGTGTGGAAATCAATACAAACTCTATCTTTGATATCCAAATCAAACGTCTTCACGAGTACAAACGCCAACAAATGAACGCTTTGTACGTGATCCACAAATACCTTGACATCAAAGCTGGTAACATCCCTGCTCGCCCAATCACAATCTTCTTTGGTGGTAAAGCAGCTCCAGCCTACACAATCGCTCAAGACATCATCCACTTGATCCTTTGCATGTCAGAAGTTATTGCTAACGATCCAGCAGTAGCTCCACACTTGCAAGTAGTTATGGTTGAAAACTACAACGTTACTGCAGCAAGCTTCCTTATCCCAGCATGTGATATCTCAGAACAAATCTCACTTGCTTCTAAAGAAGCTTCAGGTACTGGTAACATGAAATTCATGTTGAACGGAGCTTTGACTCTTGGTACTATGGACGGTGCTAACGTGGAAATCGCTGAGTTGGTTGGAGACGAAAATATCTACATCTTTGGTGAAGATTCAGAAACTGTTATCGACCTTTACGCAAAAGCAGCATACAAATCAAGCGAATTCTACGCTCGTGAAGCTATCAAACCATTGGTTGACTTCATCGTTAGCGATGCAGTTCTTGCAGCTGGAAACAAAGAGCGCTTGGAACGTCTTTACAATGAATTGATCAACAAAGACTGGTTCATGACTCTTCTTGACTTAGAAGATTACATCAAAGTGAAAGAGCAAATGTTGGCTGACTACGAAGACCGTGACGCATGGTTGGATAAAGTTATCGTTAACATTTCTAAAGCAGGATTCTTCTCATCTGACCGTACAATCGCTCAGTATAACGAAGATATCTGGCACTTGAACTAAGAATCTTTGCATCAGATTATAAAACAAAACGCATCTTGAAAAGGTGCGTTTTTACTACGAGGAACTCCGTCAGTTAATTTTAGTGATTAATTTTAAATTATATAGTTTGTATGTAAATTACTTTTCAAATCTAAATACGGAAAACATCAATAAGATTATATAAAAAGATGATTGGATGATCGTAACTCATTTGATCGCACATCAATAGACCGGTAGTACAAATAAGTTCCAGATTTTTTCTTGAAAAAATCTGGAACTTACGGTAGAATATAATAATAATCAACAGAAGTATTAATACAACATAAATTTTCATATGCTAGGAGTAATCATGAGTGATTTAATTTCTAAAATTTTTGAAATTCTGCCCGAGTGGGCCAAATGGGCGATATCTATACTCACGGTTCTTGGAGTAGGTCTAGCATTTGGATCTATAATTTATACGATTTTGAAATATGCAAATGCTGTTGATAAGGAGTCGAGAGTATTTGATTTATCTAAGCAAAATAAACAACTTTCGGAAGAAAATAGACAAATAAGATATTTTAGCACCTTGTTAAAAACCAATTTTGAACTTTTAGAAGAAATTATACCGACTTTAGAAAATCAAATTGATCGAATTACTGAAGTTTGGGATGATGACAGTCAAGAGGTAAAAAAACAACGTGTCAGTGAGGTCTACGATGTATTTAGTGATGCTGTCCAAAGATACATTGATGTGTTGACTAGCGAATTTAATTCTGAAAATAAATGTCGAATATCTGTTTGGGGATTAAATAAAGAAGAAAGCGAAGATAAATTGAATATCATTGCAAGAAGTGCCACTTTTTTGCGTTCAAGTAATAGGGAATTAGATATTAATAATTCTATTGCTGGAAGAGCATTTAGAAAAGGAACAAAGCAATTATCAAAACATTTAGAATCAGATCCTGATTGGGAAAAATACCTATTAGATAGTCGCTATAAATCAATAAGTGCTTTTCCAATTCAAGGAGAAAAAGTGGTGACTATTGACTATAAAAATGTTCCCACTGAAGTTGAAGAATGTTTAAGTGAACTAATTGTGAATGGGTTAGATAATATATATTCACGTATTAGTAAAGTTAGAATCTATTTAAATGTTATTGAAGGAGGCTCGAAAGATGAGTAAAAATAGTAATCGTATTGTTTTTCAAAAAGGACAGTTGTCCTTAAATGAAGAAAATTCTTTCGCTAAAGATTTTTTAGATATTGATTTCTTTAATTCAAGAAAATCACGTATTTTAGATAACATAAAAGCTGAAAATGAGCTACAAAAATTAAACGAGACTTGTATACACGAATTTAAACGGGCGATGTCTAACTAAATCATGGTTGAGACATCAGTGGTTTATTATATCCAAATAAATATATAATATTATATCAGAAATCTTTCTTTTCCCTAGCAAATAATACATTAGCAAAATAAAATTACACCCGTACCTTGAAGGTACGGGCTTTGTAGTATCTCAAAAATTTATTTACAGTACTTTCCCAACCAGAATCTCTGCCTCAATGGTAATCTCTGTCAGTTGGCTCCAGTCAATCTTGCTCTGATCGACATGAAAGAGTAGAGGAGTCATGCTGAGTAGGGCTTGGAGCTGCTCTGCTGTGATAGTCTTAGTCAGAGAGGCCGTTTGGTTAGATAGGATGGTAAAGTGTTCCTGGAAATGATTTTTGATATCTTGGTTGGAATAGTCCTTGTTTGTCAGCTGGTCTTGTACCTTCTGACGGATTTCCTTGAGGTGATTTTTAGTTGGAATAACCTTTATCAAGATACCGTCTTTGGATAAAACGCGACGAAATTCTCCATAGTTGGCAGGTGAGAAGATATCAAGTAAGATATCCATGCTGGCGTCTTTTATAGGGAGACGAGCTAAGTCACCAACGAACCAGTTGACTGTCCAGTTGGGTTCGCTCTTGGCAGCGATTTGGACCGAATCTTTGGAGATGTCAAAGGCATAGAAGGTTTTGTCAGGATGACTTTCTTGGAGTTTGCGAGAATAGAATCCTTCGCCACAACCGATATCTAAGACTGTGGTGCTAGTTTCTGAATTTGCTAACAAGTCAGATACAGCCTCTAAGATAGCGTGGTAAAAGCCGGTTTCTAGGATTTGTTGACGGTTTTGGAAGTTTTCTTTGTCATAGTTAGCAGATTGCTTGATTTGAGGTACTAGATTGACATAGCCGAATTTTGCCAGGTCAAAAGAATGACGGTTGTAGCACTTGAGACTGCTCTCTACCAGAGTCAGCTTTTCTTGACAGATAGGACAGGCAAAGGCAGTCGCAGAAGCGAAGCGCTGAAGTTTGGGTTTGAGATTTGTATTCATAGTTTAAGTGTATCAAAAGAGGCAAATGAAAGCAACTTTAGGAATAAGTAGATGGGAGATTCAGTAGAAATAAAACTAATTCTCCAATTTATGGAATGAAATTGCTTTTATATCTAAATTGCTATATAATAATGATAAGGAGGAAATAAGTATGTTAAAAGAAGTACTAACCGTTGCAAAAGTTGCGAAAAAATCATCACTCTTTTTGGGTGGTGTCGCATTTGGTACCCTTGGCTTGAAAATCTTAGCAAGTAAGGAAGCTAAAAAAGGTTATTCTAAAGCTTTGGCTAAGGCTTATAAGTTGAAAGATGAGCTAGATGCATCTGTTTCTGTTGTGAAGCAACATGGAGACGATGTCTTGCAAGATGCCAAATATTTGTACGAGCAAGAGAAAAAAGAAGAGCAATTAGATAGCCTTATAGGAGAATAATATGTCTTTTAAAGTGCTACATAGAGGATACCAACATATCCGACTATCATCTTCTTTTTCACTCACCTTGGATATTCAAGACTATCTTCGTTCCTTGGCGAGAGATGAAAAGGGGATTGAGTCTATCCAGTTTTACATGGATCAACAGCACTTTACTCTACGCATAAAAGAAGGCTTTTCTGTATTAGATAATGCAGAAGCCTTTTTAAAAAGAATTGATAAAGGGAAAGTTTCTGAGTTGATGACTCTTCCCATTCGTAGAGAAGAGAGTGCTTATTCTATTGTTTCAGGTGCAGCGATTAAGCGTGTACTTTTTCGTAGTTTTGTGCCGTATCCTATTCGCTATATATGGACTTGTTATCAGGCTTTTGGCTATATTAGAGAAGCCTATCAAACACTAGCGCGTAAGGAACTAACGATGGAGGTCTTGGACTGTTCGGCGATTTTATTGTCCTTATTTATGAACCAATCCAAGACAGCTAGCAATATCATGTTTATGCTTGATTTGGGGAATCATTTAGATCAGTGGTCCTTGAAAAAAACTGCAACAGATTTAGAACAAAGCCTTCTTGCAAAAGAGAGCGACGTATTCTTAGTACAGGGCGATACGGTTGTTAGTATCAAGAGTTCCGATGTTCAAATAGGAGATGTCTTGGTCCTATCTCAAGGAAATGAAATTCTGTTTGATGGACAAGTAGTTTCAGGTTTAGGTATGGTCAACGAAAGTTCCTTGACGGGAGAGAGTTTTCCAGTTGAAAAAAGAGAGTCTGATTTAGTTTGTGCAAATACAGTATTAGAAACTGGAGAGTTACGCATTCGTGTAACCGATAATCAGATGAACAGCCGGATTTTACAACTGATTGAGTTGATGAAGAAATCTGAAGAAAACAAGAAAACGAAACAACGCTATTTCATCAAGATGGCGGATAAGGTCGTCAAATATAATTTCTTGGGGGCTGGGCTGACTTACCTATTGACAGGTTCTTTTTCTAAGGCTATTTCTTTCCTATTGGTCGATTTCTCCTGCGCTTTGAAAATCTCTACTCCTGTAGCTTATTTAACAGCTATCAAGGAGGGGTTGAATCGTGAAATGGTGATTAAGGATGGAGATATTCTGGAGAAATATCTGGAAGTTGATACTTTCTTGTTTGATAAGACGGGAACAATCACAACTAGTTATCCTATAGTTGAAAAGGTGTTACCTTTTGGGGACTATAGTGAGGAAGATATTCTCAGAATCAGTGCCTGTCTTGAGGAACACATTTATCATCCTATTGCTAATGCCATCGTCAAGCAAGCTGAGATAGAGGGAATTGAACATGAGGAAATGCATGGGAAACTCCAATATATCGCAAGCAAGGGGATTAAATCTCATATAGATGGCCAACCAGTTCTTATTGGGAATTATGTTTTGATGCAGGATGAGCAAATTCATATCAGTTCAAAACAAAATGCTTTAATTGAAGAGTACAAGAGTCACTACAATCTCTTATTCTTGGCTTATCAGAATGAATTGATTGGAATGTTCTGCATTCATACTCCTTTGAGAAAAGAAGCAAAAGCGGCCTTGGAGAAACTTAAGGCACAAGGGAAAAAATTGATTCTGGCAACAGGGGACACCCTGGTTAGGACAGAGGAATTAGTCAAAGATTTGCCCTTTGATCAGGTCTATACAGACTTGAAACCTGATGGGAAATTTGAGTTAGTAGAGGAACTGCAGAAAGCAGGTCACACTATTTTGATGGTTGGGGATGGGTTGAATGACTCAGCGGCTCTAACCCTATCAGATATCGGTGTGGTGATGAATGAGAGTGCAGACATTTCTAAGCAGATGAGCGATATCTTATTGTTAGATAATCGCTTGGATTTCTTCCAAGAGTTGGATTGGCTATCATCATCTTTGCAAACACTCATCAAGAAGAATATTCAAGATACCGTTGTCGTAAATAGTAGTTTGATTGGCTTTGGCTTGTTTAATTGGCTCAGTCCTTCAAATCTCTCTATCTTACATAATCTAACAACCTTACGTATTGTACTGCGTAGCCTGTCTATTAAGGCTAGATAGATGAGAGTTATTAACAGCAAAAAGGAGTTACCTTTCTCGAGGATAACTCCTTTGTTTATAGATAAATGTTGAATAGTTTAGTAAGTCAATACAAAGTATTTTTTCTTCCCGCGACGGATAACGGTCAGTTCGTTCTCTAACTTATCTGCGTCAGTCAAGACATAGTCAAGGTCTTGGATGCGGTCGCCGTTGACGTAGATAGCTCCGTTTTGGACGTCTTCACGGGCTTGGCGTTTTGAGTTAACTACACCAGATGAGACGAGCAGTTCCACAATATTGTGGTTTTCGTCTACTTGTACTTGGTAGTTTGGCACACCACGAAGTCCTTGTTTGAGCTCTTTAACAGAAAGATTTTTGATGTTTCCTGCAAAGAGTTGCTCAGTGATGTTAAGAGCTTCTTTGTAAGCTTCTTCTCCGTGAACAAGTGTAACGACTTCACGAGCCAAGACTTTTTGTGCCAAGCGTTCGTGTGGAGCCGCTTCAAATTGTTTACGGATGTCTTCAATCTCATCAAGTGACAAGAAAGTAAAGATTTTCAAGAAGCGAACAGCGTCTGCATCCATAACGTTCATCCAAAATTGGTACATTTCGTATGGAGAAGTCTTTTCAGGATTGAGCCAGACTGCGTTCCCTTCTGATTTACCAAATTTCTTACCAGTTGCATCTGTGATCAATGGAACAGTGATAACGTGGCCAGTCTTGTCAGCCTTACGACGAAGCAATTCGGTACCAGCTGTCATATTTCCCCACTGGTCAGAACCACCGATTTGAAGCGTTACGTTGTGGTCTTGGTTAAGAACGAAGAAGTCGTAACCTTGCATGATTTGGTAGGCAAACTCAGTGTATGAAATTCCTGTTTCGATCCGTTTTTTCACAGACTCCTTGCTCATCATGTAGTTGACAGTAAAGTATTTTCCGATATCACGGAGGAAGTCAATGAAGCTGATGCTGCCAAACCAGTCGTAGTTGTTGACCATGACAGCTTTATTTTCACCATTTTCAAAGTCAAGAAAACGAGAAAGTTGTCCTTGGATAGACTTGACCCAGCCATCTACTGTGTCTTTTGTTTGGAGACTACGTTCAGCATCTTTGAAGGACGGATCTCCGATGAGACCTGTAGCACCGCCAACGAGCGCATAAGGTTTGTGACCTGCTAGCTGCAAGCGACGACTTGTCAAGATTGCGACAAGGTGGCCTAGGTGAAGGCTGTCAGCAGTTGGATCGTAGCCAGTATAATAAGAAACTTGACCTTCTTCTAGGGCTTTACGCAAAGCTTCTTCATCAGTCGTTTGAAAAATCAAACCACGCTCTTTTAGCTCATCAAAAATGTGCATGTGTCTTTTCTCCTTTTTAAAAATATTGTTTCTACCTATTGTATCACAAACTTGGGCAATAGCCTAGTAGAATAGGGAAGAAAGTGCCTATTTTATTGAAAGTTTACCTTTTATGGTATAATAGATAGAGTGAGGAAATCCATGCAAAATCAATTAAATGAATTAAAACGAAAAATGCTGGAATTTTTCCAGCGAGTAAAATCAAAAATAAATCATAGAAAATCAGAGAAAGTCTCAGAAGTGAAGAAGTCGGATGGGACAGGTGGGAAAGTTCTGGCTATCCTAGGTAGCATTTTAGTTGCTATTAAGGGCATTCTGAATACTCTCTTTATTCTAGGCTTTATCGGTGGACTTTTTGGTGCAGGTGTAGCTCTTGGTTATGGAGTTGCTTTGTTTGACAAGGCTAAGGTTCCCCAAGCGGAGGACTTGGTAAAGCAGGTTAAAAATATTTCTTCCATCTCAGAAATTGTTTATGCAGATGGGAGTGTCATTGCTTCTATCGAGAGCGACCTACTGCGAACTTCTGTTTCATCTGAGGAAATATCGGACAATCTCAAAAAGGCTATCGTTGCTACTGAGGATGAACATTTTCTTGAACATAACGGGGTTGTGCCAAAAGCTGTGATTCGGGCGACATTGGGAACCTTTGCAGGTTTGGGCTCATCTAGCGGGGGCTCGACCTTGACCCAACAGTTAATCAAACAACAAGTGGTTGGAGATGCTCCGACTTTGGCTCGTAAGGCTACAGAAATTGTTGATGCCCTTGCCTTGGAACGCAGTATGAGTAAGGATGAAATCTTGACGACTTATCTCAATGTTGCTCCCTTTGGTCGGAATCATAAAGGACAGAATATTGCAGGTGCCCAGCAAGCTGCTGAAGGGATTTTCGGTATCGATGCCAACAAGTTGAGTATTCCCCAAGCTGCCTTCCTAGCAGGTTTGCCACAGAGTCCGATTACTTATTCTCCTTATGAAAATACTGGAGAGTTAAAGAGTGATGAAGACTTAGAACTTGGTTTGAAGCGGGCCAAGGATGTTCTCTACAACATGTACCGCACGGGTGCCCTGACTCAGGAAGAATACGACCAGTACAAGGATTATAATCTCAAACAAGACTTCTTGCCATCAGGAACTGTCAATGTTGTTTCGAGGGATTATCTCTACTTTACAGCTATGGCTGAAGCGACAGACCGTATGTATGATTATTTAGTTCGACAGGACAATGTCTCTAACCAAGAGTTGAAAAATGAAGCGATTCGAAAGGCTTATCATGAGAGAGCTGAGCAGGAACTAAGTAATGGTGGCTACAAAATTACTACAACGATCAATAAAAAAATCCATGCGGCCATGCAAAATGCAGTTGCTAACTATGGTCATTTGGTAGATGATTCGACTGGGCAGCCTGAAGTAGGGAATGTTTTGATGGACAATAAAACGGGGGCTGTTCTAGGCTTTGTTGGTGGTCGTAATTACCAGACTAACCAAAACAATCACGCCTTTGACACCAAGCGTTCACCAGCCTCTACAACCAAGCCTTTGCTGGCCTACGGAATTGCCATTGACCAAGGTTTGATGGGAAGTGCTAGCATATTGTCAAATTATCCTACAAATTTTGCAAATGGTAGTCCGATTGTGCATGGTAGTAGTAAAGGCACAGATATGGTCAATTTAGGTGATGCTTTAAACTATTCATGGAATATTCCAGCCTATTGGACCTATCGCATGCTTCGTGAAAAAGGTGTCGATGTTAAGAGCTATATGGAGAAAATGGGTTACGAGATTCCAGAGTACGGTATCGAAAGTCTGCCTATGGGCGGTGGTATTGAAGTTACAGTTGCCCAGCATACCAATGGTTATCAAACACTTGCTAATAACGGTGTCTACCATCAGAAACATGTGATTTCTAAGATTGAATCATCTGATGGCACAGTAATCTATGAATTCCAAGACAAACCAGTTCAAGTGTATTCGAAGGCAACAGCAACGATTATGCAGAGTTTGCTTCGTGAGGTGATTTCATCTCGGATCACTTCAAGTTTCCAAACGGACTTGGCTTCTATCAATTCAAGTTTAGCTCGTGCAGACTGGATTGGTAAGACTGGTACAACCAACGAGGATGAAAATATGTGGCTTATGCTTTCGACACCAAGATTGACTCTAGGTGGTTGGCTAGGTCATGATGACAACCGTCCAATGGCTAAGGGGGCTGGGCATTATCGAAATGCCAAATATATGGCCCACTTGGTCAATGCTATCCAACAGGCTGAGCCTGGTGTTTGGGGCAATGAACGCTTTAATCTTGATTCTAGTGTGACTCAATCTCAGGTCCTCAGATCAACAGGGCAGAAGCCTGGCAAAGTATCCGTTAATGGAAGAACAGTGGATCTTTCAGGTTCTACTGTAACGAGCTATTGGGCTACCAAGACGGGAGCTCCTACGACAAGCTATCACTTTGCTATTGGAGGAAGTGAAGCAGATTACCAAAATGCTTGGTCAAGTATTATTGGTAGTTTCTCATCTACACCAAGCTCAAGTAGTAGCTCTAGCAGTACATCAAGTTCATCTTCAACACAATCAAATAGTAGAAGATAGAGCTATAAAATAAAAATCTTAAATAACGGTCTTGAATCTCGTTAAGTGAGAAGCAAGGCCGTTATTGTGCTCTTAAAGACAAACGCTATTGTCAAAATTGTTGGTAAAATGTAAATTATCAAGTGAGTTTTGCAGCCTAGATAATATTGCAGAGATTATTTGTAATTTTAGTATAGAAATTTACTGAAAGTGCAATTGTTTTGGATGTCCTAGTATTTCAATGATATAGAAGAATATCCTCC
Source organism: Streptococcus sp. 27098_8_86 (assembly GCF_041432595.1). Lineage (GTDB taxonomy): Bacteria > Bacillota > Bacilli > Lactobacillales > Streptococcaceae > Streptococcus > Streptococcus pneumoniae_F. The sequence continues at coordinate 23,847 of NZ_JAPVZW010000009.1, read as the reverse complement.
ATCTATCAGTAATATCATTTTTGTTTAGTTGTTTTATGTTAATCGAAAGTTCTTCTGGAGTAATGAAATTTCTCTTTGTTAAGGATGAAAGCAGACTAGCTTCTGCTTTTTTATCTATATTGCTTTACTGGTAAATAAAATAGTTAAAAAATCACAAAAATACTTGAAGAAACAAATGAAAAGGCTTACAATTATATTATAAATAGTACAAATAAAAAACGGAGGAGTGCTTTATGAAAGCCTATACTTATGTTAAACCAGGACTTGCTTCTTTTGTTGATGTAGACAAACCAGTTATTCGCAAGCCAACAGACGCTATTGTGCGTATCGTAAAAACCACTATTTGTGGAACAGACCTCCATATTATCAAAGGGGATGTTCCCGCTTGCCAAAGTGGTACCATTCTTGGTCACGAAGGAATTGGGATTGTTGAAGAAGTTGGAGAAGGAGTTTCTAATTTCAAAAAAGGCGACAAGGTCTTGATTTCTTGTGTCTGTGCCTGTGGTAAATGCTACTACTGTAAAAAAGGAATTTATGCTCACTGTGAAGATGAAGGGGGCTGGATTTTCGGTCACTTGATTGATGGTATGCAGGCTGAATATCTACGTGTCCCTCATGCAGATAACACTCTCTACCATACTCCAGAAGATTTGTCAGATGAAGCCTTGGTTATGCTATCAGACATTCTACCTACTGGATATGAAATTGGTGTCTTGAAAGGGAAAGTAGAACCTGGTTGCAGCGTTGCCATTATTGGTTCAGGTCCAGTTGGATTGGCTGCTCTTTTGACAGCTCAGTTCTACTCACCAGCCAAATTGATTATGGTGGACTTAGACGATAACCGCTTGGAAACTGCTGTATCATTTGGTGCGACTCACAAGGTTAATTCTTCAGACCCTGAAAAAGCCATTAAAGAAATTTATGATTTGACAGATGGTCGTGGTGTAGATGTTGCTATCGAAGCTGTTGGTATTCCTGCAACATTTGATTTCTGTCAAAAGATTATCGGTATAGACGGAACAGTTGCCAACTGTGGTGTACATGGTAAACCAGTCGAATTCGATTTGGACAAACTTTGGATTCGCAACATCAATGTAACAACTGGTTTGGTATCTACAAATACAACTCCACAATTGTTGAAAGCTCTTGAAAGTCATAAGATTGAACCAGAAAAATTGGTAACTCATTATTTCAAACTAAGTGAAATTGAAAAAGCTTATGAAGTCTTCAGTAAGGCAGCAGACCACCATGCAATTAAGGTCATCATCGAAAACGATATTTCAGAAGCTTAAGTAGTAAAAATATTTTGGAACATAAGCAAATAGAAATTCAGTCATCATAAGATGGCTGGATTTTTTATCAAAAAAATTAAGAAATGAGCATATTTCTTTCCTTGTTTAGCGGAATTGGTTATAATATACGGTACAAAGGAATGAATGAATATGTATCGTGTTATAGAAATGTACGGAGATTTTGAACCTTGGTGGTTTATAGAAGGTTGGGAAGAAGATATTGTAGCAAGTAGAAAATTTGACCAGTATTATGATGCTCTCAAATACTACAAAACTTGCTGGTTTAGATTGGAACAAGAATCCCCTCTTTATAAAAGTAGAAGTGACTTGATGACTATTTTTTGGGATCCAGAAGACCAACGCTGGTGTGATGAATGTGATGAGTATTTACAACAATACCATTCTTTAGCTCTTTTGCAGGATGAGCAGGTTATCCCAGATGAAAAATTACGTCCAGGCTATGAAAAACAAACAGGTAAGGAAAGGCACCGTTCTTGCCGTATGAAATTAAAATAGAGAAAAAGTAACTTTTTTGGAGTTGCTTTTTTTATTTTCCCAAATCTTTGCGAATAGTATAGGTGAGGAGGTAAGTATGGTTCAAGAAATTGCACAAGAAATCATTCGTTCGGCTCGGAAAAAAGGGGCGCAGGATATATATTTTGTCCCCAAGTTAGACGCCTATGAGCTTCATATGAGGGTAGGAGACGAGCGCTGTAGAATCGGTTGTTATGATTTTGAAAAATTTGCGGCCGTCATCAGTCACTTTAAGTTTGTAGCTGGTATGAATGTTGGAGAAAAGCGACGTAGTCAACTTGGTTCCTGCGATTATGCCTATGACGATAAGATGGCGTCACTACGTTTATCTACTGTAGGTGATTATAGAGGTCATGAGAGTTTAGTTATTCGCTTGTTGCACGATGAGGAGCAAGATTTGCATTTTTGGTTTCAGGATATTGATGAATTGGGCTTGCAGTACAGGCAACGTGGTCTCTATCTCTTTGCTGGTCCAGTCGGAAGTGGCAAGACGACCTTGATGCACGAATTGGCTAAATCTCTCTTTAAAGGACAGCAAGTTATGTCCATCGAAGATCCTGTAGAAATCAAGCAGGACGACATGCTCCAGTTGCAGTTGAATGAGGCGATTGGGCTAACCTATGAAAATCTAATCAAACTTTCTTTGCGTCATCGACCAGATCTCTTGATTATAGGAGAAATTCGGGACAGCGAGACGGCGCGTGCAGTGGTCAGAGCTAGTTTGACAGGTGCGACAGTCTTTTCAACCATTCACGCCAAGAGTATTCGAGGTGTTTATGAACGCCTGCTGGAGTTGGGTGTGAGTGAGGAGGAATTGGCAGTCGTTCTGCAAGGAGTCTGCTATCAGAGATTAATCGGGGGAGGAGGAATCGTTGACTTTGCAAACAAAGACTATCAAGACCACCAGCCAACTAGCTGGAATGAGCAGATTGACCAGCTTCTTGAAGATGGACATATCACAAGTCTTCAGGCTGAAACGGAAAAAATTAGCTACAGCTAAGCAAAAAAATATCATCACCTTGTTTAACAATCTCTTTTCCAGTGGTTTTCATCTGGTGGAGACCATCTCCTTTTTAGATAGGAGTGCATTATTGGACAAGCAGTGTGTGACCCAGATGCGCACGGGCTTGTCTCAGGGGAAATCATTCTCAGAAATGATGGAAAGTTTGGGATTTTCAAGTGCCATTGTCACTCAGTTATCCCTAGCGGAAGTCCATGGAAATCTTCACCTGAGTTTGGGAAAGATAGAAGAGTATCTAGACAATCTGGCCAAGGTCAAGAAAAAATTAATTGAAGTAGCGACCTATCCTTTGATTTTGCTGGGTTTTCTTATCTTAATTATGCTGGGACTGCGTAATTACCTACTACCACAACTGGATAGTAGCAATATTGCTACTCAAATTATCGGCAATCTGCCACAAATTTTTCTAGGCATGGTAGGGTTTATTTCCATACTTGCCCTTTTATCACTAACTTTTTATAAAAGAAGTTCTAAGATGCGCGTCTTTTCTATCTTAGCACGCATTCCTTTTCTTGGAATCTTTGTGCAGACCTATTTGACAGCCTATTATGCGCGTGAATGGGGGAATATGATTTCGCAGGGAATGGAGCTGACGCAGATTTTTCAAATCATGCAGGAACAAGGTTCCCAGCTCTTTAAAGAAATCGGTCAAGATCTGGCTCAAGCCCTGCAAAATGGTCGAGAATTTTCTCAGACGATAGGAACCTATCCTTTCTTTAAGAAGGAGTTGAGCTTGATTATTGAATATGGGGAAGTCAAGTCCAAGCTGGGTAGTGAGTTGGAAATCTATGCTGAAAAAACTTGGGAGGCCTTTTTTACCCGAGTCAATCGCACCATGAATTTTGTGCAGCCACTGGTTTTTATCTTTGTGGCACTGATTATCGTTTTACTTTATGCGGCAATGCTCATGCCCATGTATCAAAATATGGAGGTAAATTTTTAAAATGAAAAAAATGATGACATTCTTGAAAAAAGCTAAGGTTAAAGCTTTCACACTTGTGGAGATGTTGGTGGTCTTGCTCATCATCAGTGTGCTTCTATTACTCTTTGTACCTAATCTGACCAAGCAAAAAGAAGCAGTCAACGACAAAGGAAAAGCTGCTGTTGTTAAGGTGGTAGAAAGCCAGGCAGAGCTTTATAGCTTGGATAAAAATGAAGATGCTAGCCTAAGCAAGTTACAAGCAGATGGGCGTATTACTCCTGAACAGGCTAAAGCTTATAATGAATACTATACTAAAAACGGAGGAGCAAATCGTAAAGTCAATGATTAAGGCCTTTACCATGCTGGAAAGTCTATTAGTTTTGGGTCTTGTGAGTATCCTTGCCTTGGGCTTGTCCGACTCTGTCCAGTCCACTTTTGCGGCGGTAGAGGAGCAGATTTTCTTTATGGAGTTTGAAGAACTCTATCGGGAAACACAAAAACGTAGTGTAGCCAGTCAGCAAAAGGCTAGTCTAAACTTAGATGGGCAGACGATTAGCAATGGCAGTCAAAAGTTGACAGTTCCTAAAGGAATTCAAGCACCATCAGGACAAAGTATCACATTTGACCGAACTGGGGGTAATTCGTCCCTAGCTAAGGTTGAATTTCAGACCAGTAAAGGAGCGATTCGTTATCAATTATATCTAGGAAATGGAAAAATTAAACGCATTAAGGAAGCAAAAAATTAGGGCAGTGATTTTACTGGAAGCAGTAGTCGCTTTAGCTATCTTTGCCAGTATTGCTACCCTCCTTTTGGGCCAAATTCAGAAAAATAGGCAGGAAGAAGCAAGAATCTTGCAGAAAGAAGAAGTTGTGCGTGTAGCTAAGATGGCCCTGCAGACAGGGCAAAATCAGGTAAACATCAACGGAGTTGAGATTCAGGTGTTTTCTAGTGAAAAGGGATTGGAGGTCTACCATGGTTCAGAACAGTTGTTGGCTATCAAAGAGCCATAAGGTCAAGGCTTTTACCTTATTAGAATCCCTGATCGCTCTTATTGTCATCAGTGGGAGTTTACTCCTATTTCAAGCCATGAGTCAGCTCCTCATTTCAGAAGTTCGCTACCAGCAGCAAAGTGAGCAAAAAGAGTGGCTCTTGTTTGTGGACCAGCTGGAGGCAGAATTAGACCGTTCGCAGTTCGAAAAAGTGGAAGGCAATCGTATCTATATGAAGCAGGATGGCAAGGAAATTGCGATAGGCAAGTCTAAATCGGACGATTTTCGGAAAACCGATGCCGGTGGACGAGGTTATCAGCCTATGGTTTATGGACTCAAATCAGCTCAGATTACAGAGGAAAATCAAGTGGTTCGTTTTCGTTTCCAGTTTCAAAAAGGCTTAGAAAGGGAGTTCATCTATCGTGTGGAAAAAGCAAAAAGTTAAGGCAGGTGTTCTTCTCTATGCAGTCACCATGGCAGCCATTTTCAGCCTTTTGTTACAATTTTACTTGAACCGACAAGTCGCCCACTATCAAGACTATGCTTTGAATAAAGAAAAGTTAATTGCTTTTGCTATGGCCAAGCGAATCAAGGATAAAGCTGAGAAAGAAAGTGGGGAACAGGTCTTTAACCTAGGTCAGGTAAGCTATCAAAATAAGAAAACAAACTTGGTGACGACTGTTCGTACGCCTAAGAGCCAATATGAGTTCCTATTTCCTTCGGTCAAAATCAAAGAAGAGAAAACGGATAAAAAGGAAAAGGTAGTGACTGATTCAAGTAATCAAGCAGAGAAGAAAAAATCAGAAGAGAAGTCTGAAAAGAAAGAGAATTCCTAGTCAATTCAACTACTTTGTGCTAAACTAAAAATATGAAACATGATTTTAACCACAAAGCAGAAACTTTCGATTCCCCTAAAAATATCTTTCTTGCAAACTTGGTTTGTCAAGCAGTTGAGAAACAGATTGATCTTCTATCAGACAAAGAAATTTTGGATTTCGGCGGAGGGACGGGTTTGTTAACCTTGCCCCTAGCCAAGCAGGCTAAATCTGTCACTCTTGTAGACATTTCTGAGAAAATGCTGGAGCAAGCTCGTTTGAAAGCGGAGCAGCAAGACATCAAGAATATCCAGTTTTTGGAGCAAGATTTATTGAAAAATCCCTTGAAGCAAGAGTTTGATCTCATTGTTGTTTGTCGTGTTCTTCATCATATGCCTGATTTGGATGCGACTCTCTCACTGTTTCATCAACATCTGAGAGAAAACGGACAACTTTTACTTGCTGATTTTACCAAGACAGAAGCTAACCATCATGGATTTGAATTGGTTGAACTGGAAAACAATCTAGCCCAGTTTGGTTTTTCATCTGTGCATAGTCAGATCCTCTATAGCGCTGAAGACCTGTTTCAAGGAAATTACTCAGAACTCTTTTTAACAGTAGCCCAAAAATCACTCGCCTAGTCAGGGAGTGATTTTTCTATAAGGATGGAAAAAAGAAGGGAAATTTGATAAGATAGGAATATGGATTTTGAAAAAATTGAACAAGCTTATACGTATTTACTAGAGAATGTCCAAGTCATCCAAAGTGATTTGGCGACCAACTTTTATGACGCCCTGGTGGAGCAAAACAGCATCTATTTGGATGGTGAGACTGAGTTAGAGCAGGTCAAAGACAGCAATCAAGCCCTTAAGCGTTTAGCACTACGCAAAGAAGAGTGGCTCAAGACCTACCAGTTTCTCTTGATGAAGGCTGGGCAAACAGAACCCTTGCAGGCCAATCACCAGTTTACACCGGATGCTATTGCTTTACTTTTGGTGTTTATTGTGGAAGAGTTGTTTAAAGAGGAGGAGATTACGATCCTCGAAATGGGTTCTGGGATGGGAATTTTGGGCGCTACTTTCTTGACCTCGCTTGATAAAAAAGTGGATTACTTGGGAATGGAAGTGGATGATTTGCTGATTGATTTGGCAGCAAGCATGGCAGATGTAATTGGTTTGCAGGCTGGCTTTGTCCAAGGAGATGCCGTTCGTCCACAAATGCTCAAAGAAAGCGATGTGGTCATCAGCGACTTGCCTGTCGGCTATTATCCTGATGATGCCGTTGCGTCGCGCCATCAAGTTGCTTCTAGTCAAGAACATACTTACGCCCATCACTTGCTCATGGAACAAGGACTTAAGTATCTCAAGTCAGACGGATACGCTATTTTTCTCGCTCCGAGTGATTTGTTGACCAGTCCTCAAAGTGACTTGTTGAAAGAGTGGTTGAAAGAAGAGGCAAGTCTGGTTGCTATGATTAGTCTGCCTGAAAATCTCTTTGCTAATGCTAAACAATCTAAGACTATTTTTATCTTACAGAAGAAAAATGAAATAGCAGTAGAGCCTTTTGTTTATCCACTTGCTAGCTTACAAGATGCAAGTGTTTTAATGAAATTTAAAGAAAATTTTCAAAAATGGACTCAAGGTACTGAAATATAAAATAGATTTTGTTATAATAGATGAAAACGCTTAAAAAGGGGTATCATGTTATGACAAAAACAATTGCAATCAATGCAGGAAGTTCAAGTTTGAAATGGCAATTATACTTAATGCCAGAAGAAAAAGTATTGGCGAAAGGCTTGATTGAACGTATCGGTTTGAAAGATTCAATTTCAACTGTAAAATTTGACGGCCGTTCTGAACAACAAATTTTGGATATCGAAAATCATACACAAGCCGTTAAAATTTTATTGGATGACTTGATTCGTTTCGATATTATCAAGGCTTATGACGAGATTACAGGTGTTGGACACCGTGTTGTTGCAGGTGGAGAATATTTCAAAGAATCAACAGTTGTTGAGGGAGATGTTTTAGAAAAAGTTGAAGAGTTGAGCTTGTTGGCTCCTCTCCACAATCCAGCTAATGCAGCAGGTGTTCGTGCCTTCAAGGAATTGTTGCCAGACATCACCAGTGTAGTTGTTTTTGATACTTCATTCCACACAACTATGCCAGAGAAAGCTTATCGCTACCCTCTACCAACAAAATATTACACAGAAAACAAGGTTCGTAAATATGGTGCCCACGGTACAAGTCACCAGTTTGTAGCAGGAGAAGCTGCAAAACTCTTGGGACGTCCATTAGAAGATTTAAAATTGATTACTTGCCACATCGGTAATGGTGCTTCTATTACAGCAGTTAAGGGCGGTCAATCTGTTGATACTTCAATGGGATTCACTCCACTTGGTGGTGTGATGATGGGAACTCGTACAGGAGATATTGACCCAGCTATCATTCCTTACTTAATGCAATATACAGAGGACTTTAATACTCCTGAAGACATTAGTCACATCCTTAATCGTGAATCAGGACTAATGGGGGTTTCAGGTAAATCCAGTGATATGCGTGATGTGATTGCTGCTATGGAAGAAGGGGACCACGATGCCACTTTGGCTTATGAAATGTATGTTGACCGTATCCAAAAACATATCGGTCAATACCTTGCGGTCCTAAATGGAGCAGATGCTATTATCTTTACTGCAGGTATCGGTGAAAATGCAGCAAATGTACGTGAAGATGTTATCTCAGGTATCTCTTGGTTTGGTTGTGATGTTGACCCAGAAAAGAACGTCTTTGGTGTGACAGGAGACATCTCAACAGAGGCAGCGAAGATCCGTGTATTGGTTATTCCAACAGATGAAGAGCTAGTTATTGCCCGTGACGTTGAACGCTTGAAAAAATAAGTAAAACTAGTAAAAATATTCCGTACAAGGAGTTGGGAAAGAGATTTTTCCAACTTCTTTTTATGGTGAAATTGTCCAAAACCTTGCTATGATTGGCTTTTTTGAAAAATATGGTATAATAGTAGTAATTTAATAGATGGAGTTGAGTTTTGAAGAAAAACTTTCGTGTAAAAAGAGAGAAAGATTTTAAGGCGATTTTCAAGGAGGGGACAAGTTTTGCTAACCGCAAATTTGTTGTCTACCAATTGGAAAACCAGAAAAAACATTTTCGAGTAGGTCTATCAGTTAGCAAAAAACTTGGGAATGCCGTCACTAGAAATCAAATTAAGCGACGAATTAGACATATTATCCAGAATGCAAAAGGGAGTCTGGAAGAAAATGTTGATTTTGTTGTCATTGCTCGAAAAGGGGTTGAAACCTTGGGATACGCAGAGATGGAGAAAAATCTACTCCACGTATTAAAATTATCAAAGATTTACCAGGAAGGAAATGGGAGTGAAAAAGAAACTACAGTTGACTAGTTTGCTAGGACTGTCTCTATTGATCATGACAGCATGTGCAACAAATGGGGCAACTAGCGATATCACAGCCGATTCGGCTGATTTTTGGAGTAAATTTGTTTACTTCTTTGCGGAAATCATTCGCTTTTTATCGTTTGATATCAGTATCGGAGTAGGGATTATTCTCTTTACGATCTTGATTCGTACAGTCCTCTTGCCAGTTTTCCAAGTGCAAATGGTGGCATCCAGAAAAATGCAGGAAGCTCAACCTCGCATTAAGGCGCTTCGAGAACAATATCCAGGTCGAGATATGGAAAGCAGAACCAAGCTAGAGCAAGAAATGCGTAAAGTCTTTAAAGAAATGGGTGTCAGACAGTCAGATTCTCTTTGGCCGATTTTGATTCAGATGCCGGTTATCTTGGCTTTGTTCCAAGCTCTATCAAGAGTTGACTTTTTAAAGACAGGTCATTTCTTATGGATTAACCTTGGTGGTGTGGATACAACCCTTGTTCTTCCGATTTTAGCAGCTGTATTTACCTTTTTAAGTACTTGGCTGTCTAATAAAGCCTTGTCTGAGCGTAATGGCGCTACGACTGCGATGATGTATGGTATTCCAGTCTTAATCTTTATCTTTGGGGTTTATGCTCCGAGCGGAGTCGCTCTCTACTGGGCAGTGTCCAATGCTTATCAAGTCTTGCAAACCTATTTCTTGAACAATCCATTCAAGATTATTGCAGAGCGCGAGGCGGTAGCTCAGGCACAGAAAGATTTGGAAAATAGAAAAAGAAAAGCCAAGAAAAAGGCTCAGAAAACGAAATAATAAGGAGGAATCTGGTAATGGGAGTATTTACAGGTTCAACTGTTGAAGAAGCAATCCAGAAAGGATTGAAAGAATTAGATATTCCAAGAATGAAGGCTCATATCAAAGTCATTTCTCGCGAGAAAAAAGGATTTCTTGGTTTATTTGGTAAAAAACCAGCTCAAGTTGACATTGAAGCTATTAGTGAAACAACTGTCATTAAAGCAAATCAACAAGCTATTAAGGGTGTTCCTAAAGAAATCAATGAACAAAATGAACCGGTCAAAACGGTCAGTGAAGCAACCGTTGATTTGGGTTATGTTGTAGAAGCGATTAAAAAGATTGAAGAAGAAGGCCAAGGGGTTTCTGATGAAGTCAAGGCTGAAATCTTGAAAAATGAAAAACATGCTAGCACCATCTTAGAAGAAACTGGGCACATTGAGATTTTAAATGAATTACAGCTTGAAGAAGCTGGTTTCGGAGAAGAAGTAGAAACTCCTATTGTCGAGACTCAAGCTGAACGAACTGAAAGTCAAGAATTAGAAGATTTGGGCTTAAAGGTTGAACCGAGTTTTGACATTGAACAAGTAGCTACGGAAGTAACGACTTATGTCCAGACAATCATTGATGATATGGACGTTGAGGCGACGATTTCAAATGATTATAACCGTCGTAGCATCAATTTACAAATTGATACAAATGAGCCAGGGCGTATTATCGGTTATCATGGTAAAGTATTGAAAGCCTTGCAGTTATTGGCTCAAAATTATCTTTATAACCGCTATTCAAGAACCTTCTACATTACTATTAATGTCAATGATTATGTTGAACACCGTGCAGAAGTCTTGCAGACCTATGCGCAAAAATTGGCGGCTCGTGTTTTAGAAGAAGGACGTAGTCATCAAACAGATCCTATGTCAAATAGTGAACGCAAGATTATTCATCGTATTATTTCACGTATGGATGGCGTGACTAGTTACTCTGAGGGTGATGAGCCAAATCGTTATGTTGTCGTAGATACAGAATAAGTAAAATCAGGGTTATCCTGATTTTTTGCTAGCTGGAGGAGATTAAACTAATGTTGAATAAGATAAGAGATTATTTAGACTTTGCTGGTTTGCAGTACCGTAATCCTGATAAGGCGGGAGCAGAGCGAGAGAAGATGCTGGCATTCCGCCACAAAGGTCAAGAGGCCAGAAAGGCTTTTACAGAGCTAGCCAAAGCCTTTCAAGCAAGCCATCCAAAATGGCAACTCCAACAGACTAGCCAGTGGATGAACCAAGCGCAGCGCTTGCGACCGCACTTCTGGGTTTATCTACAGCGTGAGGGGAAAGTGACAGAACCTATGTTGGCTCTTCGTTTGTATGGAGTACCCTCTGATTTTGGTGTTTCCTTAGAAGTCAGTTTCATCGAGCGCAAGAAAGATGAGCAAACTCTAGGCAAGCAGGCCAAAGTTTTAGAAATTCCAACCGTTGAAGGGATTTATTATCTAGTCTACTCTGATGGCCAAAGTCAACGGTGGGAGGCGAACGAAGAAAATCGTCAGATCTTAGTCAAGAAGGTAGGCAGTCAAGAAATCCGAAAAGTGTTAGTTAAAGCAGATGTTTCTTTTATTGAAAATCAATCATTAGAAGTGATTTTAGAAAAATTAGAAGATGCTTATGAACGCTTACTTCCCTACTATCAGGCGACTAGAGGATAGCAAATAGAATACTTATTTACATCGAATTGTTTAATTGCTATTCTATGTATTTTTTCATATAATAGTAAAATAGAATGTGTGATTCACTAATCACCTCAAATAGAAAGGAAATTCTATGTCGAATCTATCTGTTAATGCAATCCGTTTCCTAGGTATTGACGCTATCAACAAAGCCAACTCAGGTCACCCAGGTGTGGTTATGGGAGCGGCTCCGATGGCTTACAGCCTCTTTACAAAACAACTTCGTATCAATCCAGCTCAACCAAACTGGATTAACCGCGACCGTTTTATTCTTTCAGCTGGTCATGGTTCAATGCTTCTTTATGCCCTTCTTCACCTTTCTGGCTTTGAAGATGTTAGTATGGATGAGATCAAGAGCTTCCGTCAATGGGGTTCAAAAACACCAGGTCACCCAGAATTTGGTCATACAGCAGGAATTGATGCTACAACAGGTCCTTTAGGTCAAGGGATTTCAACTGCCACTGGTTTTGCCCAGGCAGAACGTTTCTTGGCAGCCAAATATAACCGCGAAGGCTACAATATCTTTGACCACTATACTTACGTTATCTGTGGAGACGGAGACTTGATGGAAGGTGTCTCAAGTGAGGCGGCTTCATACGCAGGTTTGCAAAAACTAGACAAGTTGGTTGTTCTTTATGATTCAAATGACATCAACTTGGATGGTGAGACAAAGGATTCCTTTACAGAAAGTGTTCGTGACCGTTACAATGCTTACGGTTGGCATACAGCCTTGGTTGAAGATGGAACAGACTTGGAAGCAATCCATGCTGCTATTGAAGCGGCTAAAGCTTCAGGCAAACCATCTTTGATTGAAGTGAAGACTGTTATTGGATACGGTTCTCCAAATAAACAAGGAACTAATGCGGTACACGGTGCTCCTCTTGGAGCAGATGAAACTGTAGCAACTCGTCAAGCGCTTGGTTGGGACTACGAACCATTTGAAATCTCAGAACGAGTATATGCTGATTTCAAAGAACATGTTGCAGACCGTGGCGCATCAGCTTATGAAGCTTGGACAAAATTAGTTGCTGATTATAAAGAAGCTCATCCAGAACTTGCAGCAGAAGTAGAAGCCATCATCGACGGACGTGATCCAGTTGAAGTGACTCCAGCAGACTTCCCAGCCTTAGAAAATGGTTTCTCTCAAGCAACTCGTAATTCAAGCCAAGATGCCTTGAATGTTGTGGCGGCTAAGTTACCAACCTTCCTAGGTGGATCAGCGGACCTTGCTCACTCAAACATGACTTATATCAAGACTGACGGACTTCAAGACGATTCCAACCGCTTGAACCGCAACATTCAGTTTGGTGTTCGTGAATTTGCCATGGGAACAATCTTGAACGGGATGGCTCTTCATGGTGGACTTCGTGTATACGGTGGAACTTTCTTCGTCTTCTCTGACTATGTGAAGGCAGCTGTTCGCTTGTCAGCCTTACAAGGACTTCCCGTGACTTATGTCTTTACCCACGATTCAATCGCGGTTGGGGAAGACGGTCCAACGCACGAACCAGTTGAGCATTTAGCAGGTCTTCGTGCCATGCCAAATCTGAATGTTTTCCGTCCAGCAGATGCGCGTGAAACTCAAGCAGCTTGGTACCTTGCAGTGACAAGTGAGAAAACGCCAACTGCCCTTGTCTTGACACGTCAGAACTTGACTGTTGAAGAGGGAACAGACTTTGACAAGGTTGCAAAAGGTGCCTATGTTGTCTACGAAAATGCAGCAGACTTTGATACAATCTTGATTGCAACAGGTTCAGAGGTTAATCTTGCTGTCTCAGCTGCCAAAGAATTGGCTAGTCAAGGCGCAAAAGTTCGTGTAGTCAGCATGCCATCTACAGATGTCTTTGATAAACAAGATGCAGCGTACAAGGAAGAAATTCTTCCAAATGCAGTTCGCCGTCGTGTTGCAGTCGAAATGGGTGCAACTCAAAACTGGTACAAATATGTTGGTCTAGATGGTGCTGTTCTTGGTATTGATACCTTCGGAGCCTCTGCCCCAGCACCAAAAGTATTGGCAGAATATGGCTTTACTGTCGAAAATCTTGTAAAAGTCGTTCGAAATTTGAAATAATCCTAAAAATCAGGGCGCAAGCTCTGGTTTTTCTTACTAGAAAAACAAGGCACAATCTTGTAAAAGTAGCTGAAATTTGATATAGTAGTCCTATGTAAAAGACAAAGGAGAATATAATGGAATCACAATATACATTTTTAATCATTCTTGTGGCTATGGTGGGCTTGATGTTCTTTACGCAACGCTCTCAAAAGAAACAAGCACAAAAACGTATGGAAAGCTTGAATAAATTACAAAAAGGCTATGAGGTTATTACAATCGGTGGACTTTACGGAACAGTTGATGAAGTAGATACTGAGAAGAGAACGATTGTTCTTGATGTAGATGGAGTTTACTTGACTTTTGAACTAGCTGCTATCAAGACAGTATTACCGCTGAAAGAAACAGCTTCACTCGAAGGTGCAATTGAAAAATAAGGCGGGATTACTAACTCCCGTTTTTCTATAAAAGAAAGGAAATGGGATGAAAAAACTAGTCTTTGTCTGTTTGGGAAATATTTGTCGCAGCCCTATGGCCGAGTTTGTTATGAAATCAATGACAGATAATTATGAAATCCAAAGTCGAGCGACTTCCTCTTGGGAACATGGTAATCCGATTCATAAGGGAACTCAAGGGATTTTTCAACAGTATGAGATTCCTTATGAAAAAGGCAAGACATCGCTTCAGATTAGTAAGGAAGATTTTGAAGCCTTTGATTATATTATCGGTATGGATGCTTCGAATGTTTCTGACTTACGTCAGATGTGTCCAGCAGACTGTAAAGATAAGATTTACTCATTCGCACCTGAAAGTGTTCCAGATCCTTGGTATACAGGAGATTTTGAGGAAACCTATCAGCGTGTTCAAGAGGGTTGTCAAGCTTGGTTAGAACGTTTAGAAAAGGGGAGTGAAGATGGAAAATCTTAAGAATTTTTACGACAAGTATCGTGTCTATCTGACTCGTCCACGTTTAGAGCTTTTGGCAGTAGTTACCATTGTTTTTTGTGCTGTACTCGTCTTTTTTCTAAATATTCCAGGAAAAGGTGTTCTAAAGCTTGATAATGGAACCATTGTTTACGATGGCAGTCTTGTCCGTGGTAAAATGAATGGGCAAGGTACCATTACCTTCCAAAATGGAGACCAGTATACTGGTGGTTTCAACAATGGAGCCTTCAACGGAAAAGGTACCTTTCAATCTAAAGAAGGCTGGACCTACGAAGGTGATTTTGTAAATGGTCAGGCTGAAGGAAAAGGAAAATTAACAACAGAACAAGAAGTCGTTTATGAAGGGACTTTTAAACAAGGCGTTTTTCAACAAAAATAAAGCCTCCTTATCAAAGGAGGTATTGTTAGCATCTAAAAGTAAGCGCTTACTAGAAAATCTATCTCTTTCCAAGATCCTCTTCCAATCAAGCTTGTGAAATAAAAAATATTTGAAATAAATTTCACAATCTCTAAATAAAAAACTTGATAAGTAAAGGAAATGAGAAAAATTTCACAAAGGTTTAAAAATTCTTTGTGAAATGTTTGTGAAACTGTTTACAAAGTTGAAATAATGCGTTATAATAAACTTGTGAAAAAATTAACAAAGGATATCAATCCTTGAAAGCTATGGAGGAAAATATGGCTGATAAAAAAACTGTGACACCAGAAGAAAAGAAACTCGCTGCTGAAAAGCATGTCGATGGCTTGGTGCAAAAAGCTTTAGTTGCTCTTGAGGAAATGCGTAAACTCGACCAAGAACAGGTCGACTACATCGTAGCTAAAGCGTCAGTGGCAGCTTTGGATGCCCACGGAGAATTGGCTCTACATGCCTATGAAGAAACAGGACGTGGTGTATTTGAAGACAAAGCAACTAAGAACTTGTTTGCTTGTGAACACGTAGTAAACAACATGCGTCACACTAAAACAGTTGGCGTTATCGAAGAAGACGATGTAACAGGATTGACTCTTATCGCTGAACCAGTTGGTGTTGTTTGTGGTATCACTCCAACAACAAACCCAACATCAACAGCAATCTTCAAATCATTGATTTCATTGAAGACACGTAATCCAATTGTCTTTGCCTTCCACCCATCAGCACAAGAATCATCTGCTCATGCAGCTCGTATCGTCCGCGATGCAGCTATCGCAGCTGGTGCTCCTGAAAACTGTGTGCAATGGATTACTCAACCATCTATGGAAGCAACAAGTGCCCTTATGAACCACGAAGGTATTGCAACAATCCTTGCAACGGGTGGTAATGCCATGGTTAAAGCGGCATACTCATGTGGTAAACCAGCTCTTGGGGTAGGTGCCGGAAACGTGCCAGCTTATGTTGAAAAATCAGCTAACATTCGTCAAGCTGCACACGATATCGTCATGTCTAAATCGTTTGACAACGGTATGGTCTGTGCATCTGAACAAGCGGTTATCATTGATAAAGAAATTTACGATGAATTTGTAGCAGAGTTCAAATCTTATCACACTTACTTTGTAAACAAAAAAGAAAAAGCACTTCTCGAAGAATTCTGCTTCGGCGTCAAAGCAAACAGTAAAAACTGTGCTGGTGCAAAATTGAACGCTGACATCGTTGGTAAACCAGCAACTTGGATTGCAGAGCAAGCAGGATTTACAGTTCCAGAAGGAACAAACATTCTTGCTGCAGAATGTAAAGAAGTTGGTGAAAACGAGCCATTGACTCGTGAAAAATTGTCACCAGTTATCGCAGTTTTGAAATCTGAAAGCCGTGAAGATGGAATTACTAAGGCTCGTCAAATGGTTGAATTTAACGGTCTTGGACACTCAGCAGCTATCCACACAGCTGACGAAGAATTGACTAAAGAATTTGGTAAAGCTGTTAAAGCTATTCGTGTTATCTGTAACTCACCTTCTACTTTCGGTGGTATCGGGGACGTTTATAATGCCTTCTTGCCATCATTGACACTCGGATGTGGTTCTTACGGACGCAACTCAGTTGGGGATAACGTTAGTGCCATTAACCTCTTGAATATCAAAAAAGTCGGAAGACGGAGAAATAACATGCAATGGATGAAACTTCCTTCAAAAACATACTTTGAACGTGATTCAATTCAATACCTTCAAAAATGTCGTGACGTAGAACGTGTCATGATCGTTACTGACCATGCCATGGTAGAGCTTGGTTTCCTTGATCGTATCATTGAACAACTTGATCTTCGTCGCAATAAGGTTGTTTACCAAATCTTTGCTGATGTAGAACCAGATCCAGATATCACAACTGTAAACCGTGGTACTGAGATTATGCGTGCCTTCAAACCAGATACAATCATCGCTCTCGGTGGTGGATCTCCAATGGATGCTGCTAAAGTAATGTGGCTCTTCTACGAACAACCAGAAGTGGACTTCCGTGACCTTGTTCAAAAATTCATGGATATCCGTAAACGTGCCTTCAAATTCCCATTGCTTGGTAAGAAGACTAAATTCATCGCGATCCCAACTACATCTGGTACAGGATCTGAAGTAACTCCATTTGCCGTTATCTCTGATAAAGCAAACAACCGTAAATACCCAATCGCTGACTACTCATTGACACCAACTGTGGCAATCGTAGACCCTGCTTTGGTATTGACAGTTCCTGGATTTGTTGCTGCTGATACTGGTATGGACGTATTGACTCACGCAACTGAAGCTTACGTATCCCAAATGGCTAGCGACTACACTGACGGTCTTGCACTTCAAGCAATTAAACTTGTATTCGAAAACCTTGAAAGCTCAGTTAAGAATGCGGACTTCCACTCACGTGAGAAAATGCATAACGCTTCAACAATCGCTGGTATGGCCTTTGCCAATGCCTTCCTAGGTATTTCTCACTCAATGGCCCATAAGATTGGTGCGCAATTCCACACAATCCATGGTCGTACAAATGCTATCTTGCTTCCATACGTCATCCGCTACAACGGTACACGTCCAGCCAAGACAGCAACATGGCCTAAGTACAACTACTACCGTGCAGATGAAAAATACCAAGATATCGCACGCATGCTTGGCCTTCCAGCTTCTACTCCAGAAGAAGGTGTGGAATCTTACGCAAAAGCTGTCTACGAACTTGGTGAGCGCGTAGGTATCCAAATGAACTTCAAAGCACAAGGAATTGATGAAAAAGAATGGAAAGAACATTCTCGTGAATTGGCCTTCCTTGCTTATGAAGATCAATGTTCACCAGCTAACCCACGTCTTCCAATGGTTGACCATATGCAAGAAATCATCGAAGATTCTTACTATGGCTACAAAGAAAGACCAGGACGCCGTAAATAATTGTTTATCAGCCTAGAGGCAGGAATTTCCTGTCTCTTTTCTTGTAGAATTGGAGTATTGAAAATAATTTTTAGCTTTTCTGTTTTCACTTTTCATCTGAAAAGGAAAGTGAGAAATGACTAGGTAGACAAAGAAAGACAGCAGTATAGGCTTTCAGACAAGGAAAAAGAAAAATAAGTGGGGTATAGACAAAAAACAACGCCCGTACTTGCAATTAAACTTAAATAGTTATATAATAGGTTTGTTGAAAGGTGATTTGTAGTGATTCAAGTTACTCTTTTCACAATAAAAATTTCATGATTTTCATAAGGAGGAAATCACTAATGGTAGTTAAAGTTGGTATTAACGGTTTCGGACGTATCGGTCGTCTTGCTTTCCGTCGTATCCAAAACGTAGAAGGTGTTGAAGTTACACGCATCAACGACCTTACAGATCCAGTTATGCTTGCACACTTGTTGAAATACGACACAACTCAAGGTCGTTTCGACGGTACTGTTGAAGTTAAAGAAGGTGGATTCGAAGTTAACGGTAAATTCGTTAAAGTTTCTGCTGAACGTGATCCAGAA
Organism: Streptococcus sp. 27098_8_86; assembly: GCF_041432595.1. GTDB lineage: Bacteria > Bacillota > Bacilli > Lactobacillales > Streptococcaceae > Streptococcus > Streptococcus pneumoniae_F. The sequence goes on along the minus strand of NZ_JAPVZW010000009.1, from coordinate 5,464 downwards.
CAAATCGACTGGGCTACTGACGGTGTAGAAATCGTTCTTGAAGCTACTGGTTTCTTTGCTAAGAAAGAAGCAGCTGAAAAACACCTTAAAGGTGGAGCTAAAAAAGTTGTTATCACTGCTCCTGGTGGAAACGACGTTAAAACAGTTGTATTCAACACTAACCACGACGTTCTTGACGGTACTGAAACAGTTATCTCAGGTGCTTCATGTACTACAAACTGCTTGGCTCCAATGGCTAAAGCTCTTCAAGACAACTTTGGTGTTGTTGAAGGATTGATGACTACTATCCACGCTTACACTGGTGACCAAATGATCCTTGACGGACCACACCGTGGTGGTGACCTTCGCCGTGCTCGCGCTGGTGCTGCAAACATCGTTCCTAACTCAACTGGTGCTGCTAAAGCTATCGGTCTTGTAATCCCAGAATTGAACGGTAAACTTGACGGATCTGCACAACGCGTTCCAACTCCAACTGGATCAGTTACTGAATTGGTAGCAGTTCTTGAAAAGAACGTTACTGTTGATGAAGTGAACGCAGCTATGAAAGCAGCTTCAAACGAATCATACGGTTACACAGAAGATCCAATCGTATCTTCAGATATCGTAGGTATGTCTTACGGTTCATTGTTTGACGCAACTCAAACTAAAGTTCTTGACGTTGACGGTAAACAATTGGTTAAAGTTGTATCATGGTACGACAACGAAATGTCATACACTGCACAACTTGTTCGTACTCTTGAATACTTCGCAAAAATCGCTAAATAATTCTTGAGTCGATAAAAAGCAAGGCCTCTTGGCCTTGCTTTTCTTATATTGAAAAATGGATGACACAACAATCATCCATTCTTTTTTAATTCTTTTTCAAATGTATCGGAAAGGGTAGTGAAACTTAACTTTTCTAATGTAAGCGGATGGGTAAAGGACAGTCGAAAGGCGTGAAGCATAAGCCGATTTGTTTTTGATTTGCTATTATAGAGAGGATCACCCAGGATAGGGAGGTTGTGATGAGAGAGATGCACGCGAATCTGATGTGTTCGCCCTGTCTTTAGTTTGCAACGAACCAAGGAAGTCTTGTTTGGGAATTGCTTTAATCTGCTTACATGTGTTTCGGCATATTGGCCATTTTTTGTATCAACTACTCGTTTTCTGCGATCATGGCGATCACGTCCGATTTTGTCTTTGAAAACAAGTTCTTTGCTGTTGATATGTCCGTCAACCTGTGCCCAATATTCTCTAGAAATCTCTTTTTTCTCCAATAAGCGATTGAGAATAGGCAGGATAAAAGGATTTTTGGCAAAGAGAACCAAACCACTGGTTTCCATGTCCAGACGATGAACGACATAGCAGGTTTGGCCGACATAGGCACTGACATGGTTAAGAAGTGCGATTTCGTTTGGTTGGTTACCATGTGTTTTCATACCCTCAGGTTTGTTGACAATAATCAAGTGTTGATCTTGATAAACTTCTTGAACGAGGTTTGGGTTGCCCCAAGGGATTTCTTTTTCGGGATAATCTTCCTCGTCAAAAGTCAACTGGCAAACATCTCCAGGACTTACCATTTCGTTCCAATGAACTTCTCGCTGATTTATCAAAATATGTTTCTTGATTCTCAAAAAATGACGGATTTTTCTAGGGATGAGGAGTTGTTCCTCAAGTAATTGCTTTACCGTCATTTGAGGTAGAGAGTCTGGTAATGTAAATGTGAATTGCATACAGATATTGTAACAAAAAAAGCCCTATTTGGATAGGAAATAGCTAAATTCTTGTCTTCCTATGATGAAGATGATAAAATAAACGCATGAAATTAGATAAATTATTTGAGAAATTTCTTTCTCTTTTTAAAAAAGAAACAAGTGAACTAGAGGACTCTGATTCTACTAGCTTACGTCGCTCTCGTAGTGATCGAAAAAAATTAGCCCAAGTAGGTCCAATTCGAAAATTCTGGCGTCGCTATCATCTAACAAAGATTGTCCTTATACTAGGTTTGAGTGCAAGCTTGCTAGTTGGAACCTATTTGTTTGCTGTAGCCAAGTCAACCAATGTCAATGATTTGCAAAATGCCTTGAAAACTCGAACTCTCATTTTTGACCGTGAAGAAAAGGAGGCTGGTGCCTTGTCTGGTCAAAAAGGAACTTATGTTGAATTGACTGATATCAGTAAAAATTTGCAGAACGCCGTTATTGCGACAGAAGACCGTTCTTTTTATAAAAATGACGGAATTAACTATGGCCGTTTCTTCTTGGCGATTATCACTGCTGGTCGTTCAGGTGGTGGTTCTACTATTACCCAACAGCTGGCTAAAAATGCCTATCTGTCGCAGGATCAAACTGTCGAGAGAAAAGCAAAAGAATTTTTCCTTGCCTTAGAATTAACAAAAAAATATAGTAAGGATCAAATTCTAACCATGTACCTTAACAACGCTTATTTTGGAAATGGTGTGTGGGGTGTAGAAGATGCGAGTAAGAAATACTTTGGAGTTTCTGCATCAGAAGTGAGTCTGGATCAAGCTGCGACTCTGGCAGGAATGCTAAAGGGGCCGGAACTGTATAATCCTTTGAATTCTGTAGAAGATTCTACCAATCGTCGCGATACTGTTTTGCAGAATATGCTTGCAGCGGGTTACATTGATAAAAACCAAGAAACCGAAGCTGCAGAAGTTGATATGACTTCGCAATTGCACGATAAGTATGAAGGAAAAATCTCAGATTACCGCTATCCTTCTTACTTTGATGCGGTGGTTAACGAAGCCGTTTCCAAGTATAATCTAACAGAGGAAGAAATTGTCAATAATGGCTACCGAATTTATACAGAGCTAGATCAAAACTATCAAGCAAATATGCAGGTTGTCTATGAAAATACATCGCTATTTCCGAGGGCAGAGGATGGAACATTTGCTCAATCAGGAAGTGTAGCTCTTGAACCGAAAACAGGTGGAGTTCGTGGAGTTGTCGGTCAGGTTGCTGGCAATGATAAAACTGGATTCCGGAATTTCAACTATGCAACTCAATCAAAACGTAGCCCTGGTTCTACAATTAAGCCTTTAGTTGTTTATACGCCTGCAGTTGAAGCTGGCTGGGCTTTGAATAAGCAGTTGGATAACCATACTATGCAGTATGACAGCTATAAGGTTGATAACTATGCAGGGATCAAAACGAGTCGAGAAGTTCCTATGTATCAAGCCTTGGCAGAATCGCTTAATCTGCCTGCTGTTGCCACTGTTAATGATTTGGGAGTTGATAAGGCTTTTGAGGCGGGCGAAAAATTCGGACTCAATATGGAAAAAGTCGATCGTGTTCTTGGTGTCGCCTTGGGAAGCGGTGTTGAAACCAACCCTCTTCAAATGGCTCAAGCGTATGCTGCTTTTGCAAATGAAGGTTTAATGCCGGAAGCTCATTTTATTAGTAGAATTGAAAATGCTAGTGGGCAGGTTATTGCGAGCCATAAAAATTCACAAAAACGGGTGATTGATAAGTCTGTAGCTGACAAGATGACTAGTATGATGTTGGGGACATTCACCAACGGTACCGGTGTTAGTTCATCGCCTGCAGACTATGTCGTGGCAGGAAAAACTGGAACAACTGAAGCTGTTTTCAATCCTGAATACACAAGTGACCAGTGGGTAATTGGTTATACTCCGGATGTAGTGATTAGTCACTGGCTTGGTTTCCCTACCACTGATGAAAGCCACTATCTAGCTGGCTCTACTTCAAACGGTGCAGCCCATGTCTTTAGAAACATTGCAAATACCATTTTACCTTATACGCCAGGAAGTACCTTTACAGTCGAAAATGCTTATAAGCAAAATGGAATTGCACCAGCCAATACAAGAAATCAAGTACAGAGTAATGAAGAAAATCAGGCGGATAATAGCCTGTCTGATATTAGAAGTCGTGCACAAAATCTGGTAGATGAGGCTAGCCGTGCTATCTCAGATGCTAAAATTAAGGAAAAGGCTCAAACGATATGGGATTCGGTAGTCAATCTATTTCGTTAAGATGCTTGTCAAAGCCTAGCTTTCTTGTTATAATAGATAAGATGGAGGCGTTATGGCACTAAAAAAAGCAAGCCTAGCTTGTGCGGTTTGTGGTTCTAGAAACTATTCAATCAAGATTAGTGGAAACCCCAAACCTACACGACTAGAAGTAAATAAATTTTGTAAGCATTGTGGTAAGTACACTACACACAGAGAAACGAGATAGGAGAGAGCGATGCGTTTTATTGGAGATATTTTTAGACTTCTTAAAGACACAACATGGCCAACTCGCAAGGAAAGCTGGAGAGATTTTCGTTCTATTATGGAATACACAGCTTTCTTTGTAGTAATTATTTACATTTTTGACCAGTTGATTGTTTCAGGTTTGATTCGATTTATTAACATTTTTTAGAAGGCTAGTGGAGTTAATTACACTAGAAATCTTCTATTTATGAAAGGAAATATCATGGATAGTTTTGATAAAGGGTGGTTTGTTTTACAAACTTATTCTGGTTATGAAAATAAGGTAAAAGAAAATCTATTACAACGTGCACAAACCTACAATATGTTGGATAATATTCTACGCGTTGAAATTCCAACACAAACAGTGCAAGTTGAAAAAAATGGAAAGAGAAAAGAAGTAGAAGAAAATCGCTTTCCAGGTTATGTTCTTGTAGAAATGGTCATGACAGATGAAGCTTGGTTTGTTGTTCGAAATACACCAAATGTTACAGGATTCGTCGGATCTCACGGAAATAGATCAAAACCAACTCCATTATTGGAACAAGAAATTCGTGATATCTTGGTTTCTATGGGACAAACTGTACAAGAGTTTGATATCGATGTTGAAGTTGGTCAAACTGTACGTATTATTGATGGTGCTTTTGCAGATTATACCGGTAAGATTATAGAGATTGATAACAATAAAGTGAAGATGATTATCTCTATGTTTGGTAATGACACAGTTGCAGAAGTAAACCTAAACCAAATCGCAGAATTATAACCCAGAGAGAGGCTTGCCCTCTCTTTTTTGTGCAGTTGAGGCAGTGTAGAGAACAGAATGGGGGAAATGTGCCAAAAGTGTTTCTGAATCTGTTAGACTGTATCTAGAAAGGGGAACAATATGATTGAAGAATTGTATAAAGAAGTCCAAGGGATTGTATATAAGTGTAGAAATGAATATTACCTTCATTTATGGGATCTATCGGATTGGGACCAAGAGGGTATGATTTGCTTGCATGAATTGATTAGTAGAGAAGAAGATCTATTAGAAGATATTCCTCGTTTAAGGAAATATTTTAAGACTAAATTCCGGAATCGAATTCTAGACTATATCCGTAAGCAGGAAAGCCAGAAGCGTAGATATGATAAAGAACCCTATGAAGAAGTAAGTGAGATTAGTCATCGTATAAGCGAGGGAGGTCTGTGGCTAGATGAGTATTATCTCTTTCATGAGACACTAAGAGACTATAGAAACAAACAAAGTAAAGA